>JAGWHG010000042.1 GCA_028866975.1 Microcaldota archaeon
ACTGGGTCAGAAAGAGAAATGCGGATCTCGAGGCAAAGGCGCTGGAGTTGCTTAAAAATGGCATAAATGCGCAGAGAAAATGGAAATTTGACAGGGGGGAACTCCATGAAAGAGTCTAAATTCTTCGATACTAACATCCTTTGCTATGCCTACAGTACGGCGGAGCCCAAAAAACGAGGCGTATGCAAAAGTTTAGTGGAGCGGGTATTTAACAGGGAATTTAAGGGAGTCGTCTCAAATCAAGTGCTGGGCGAATTCTTCAGCGCATCAACAAGCAAACTTTTGATGCCCGTCGAAGATGTAAAAACAGTCGTTAAATACCTTATCGCCTCGGACAAATGGCAAAAGGTAAATTATACGTATCGAACTATAGAAAATGCCATCTCCTTGTCAGAGCAACATAAGATGCCATTCTGGGATACCTTGATAGCGCAAACGATGATAGAGAACGGCATAACTGAGATATTTACTGAAAACGAGAAGGATTTCGGCGGCATTCCTGGGATAAAAGTTACAAACCCTTTTGTGCGATGAGGCCAACGCTCACGGAAACGAAGTTTCTTTCTGCACATGCGCCTCGATATCCGATACCTTTATCCTCTCCTGCGACATCGCATCCCTTTTTCGTATCGTAACGGTGCCGTCTTCCATGGTCTGATAGTCTATCGTCACTGCAAGAGGGCAACCAATTTCATCAAGTCTCCTATACCTCTTGCCAACGCTCCCTGCAGCGTCGAAGAACACATCGTACTTCGTCTTGAGTTTCGAATAGATTTCGTCTGCCTTCTCATACATCCCGTCTTTTTTCATCAGCGGAAGCACGCCGAGATGAACGGGCGCAAGATAGGGCTTGATCGACAAGACGACGCGATCGTTCTCTTTTTCGTCGCGTATGTTGTGCTCTATTATCGTGTAAAGGCTCCTATCAATCCCCATGGACAGCTCAAATATGTGCGGCAATACCTTCTCTTCACCATCGAGGACTTCAAAGTTAGTGCCGCTCTTCTTGCCATGCGCAGTAAGATCGTAATCCGCCCGATCGTTGCACGCCACAAGCTCCAGCCATCCGATGCTCGTCTCGACCTCAAAGTCAAATGCGACAGAGGCGTAGAACGCCTTCTCCTTGGCGCCGAGCTTTCGAAACCTGCTGCGCTTCACATCGACTCCTGCCTTGTGGTAGAACTGCACAAGAAGGCCGAGATAATACGCAATGAGCTTGTTTGGAACAATTTTCTTTTCCACCGCCTCGCCAAGCGTCATCCTCTCCGTCTTCTTCTCATCGACCATCAGGCCGACTTCGGTGCCCTCAACTTCCTTGAAGCCTTCGATTGCATCTACCGTCTTTGGGTTGAACGCAACCTCAATCTCGGCCTGGTAGAACTCTCGCATCCTAATAAGGCTCTGCCTCGGCGAGATCTCGTTTCTAAAGCTCTTGCCGACCTGCGCAAGCCCGACTGGCAGCTTGCCTCTCATGACCTTGAATAGCCTTGGAAAATCAACGAACAGAGACTGGCAGGTCTCGGGCCTCATATAAGACGGCACTGCCTCGGGCCCTATGCCGACTTTGAACATCATGTTGAACTTCCTAGTTTTTCCGAGCTTTCCCTTGCACTTTGTGCACACAACATTGTGCTCTGATATCGCCTTATCGAAGTCCTCAAGGTCCGCATTCTCCGGGACGACCTCGTTTGCAATCTCGTATATCAGCTTGTCTGCGCGATAGATCGACTTGCAGCTATTGCACTGGACAACCGGGTCGGCAAAGCTTGCAAGGTGCCCAGATGCCTCGAACACCGAGCTCGACATTATCTGCGAGCCGTCGATCTCAAGCATCCCGTCCCTTCGAACCATCTCCCTTCTCCACAGTTCCACGAACTTGTTCTTGAGACTCACTCCGTTGGGCCCGTACTCCCAGAATCCCGCCTGAGCGTCGTTGTAGATCTCGCAGCTGGGGAAATAAAAGCCGCGCTCTAGAGCAAGCTTCATTATCTGCTCGTAGTTCATTGAACCTGCCAAGGAATCATCGCAAGTATATCTCGCATTACAATTATTATATCTATTTGGATAAATAAAGTAAAAGCAAAGCTGATGCTGATGAAGAAAGAAACACCACAAGAGAAGCGAGCGCGTCTGATGGAAGCGGCAAAGGCCAGCTTAACTAGCGCATACGCTGGAGAAGAGCACTCGGTGATGCAGGCGATCAATTCCTATCTTGAGTTCGAGAAGGTGCGAAACCAGATATTCGAGCGACTCGAGGAGTGGTACAGCATCTACTTCCCGGAGTTTCGGGCAGGCTCGCCAACTGCGCTTGCAAAGTTCATAATCAACTTCGGTGCGAACAAGAAGAAAGCAAACGTCGAGGAGCTCAGGAAAGCGATTGGAGAAGGAGCTGAAAGGCTAGCAGACCAGATATCAAAGAGCATCGGCCGAGAACCTACCGATGAGGAGTTCGAGGCGATGAAGAACATGGCCGAGAGCGAGCTTGCGCTCCTAAAAGTCGAGACAGAGCTTGACAAGTACCTGGAAAAGAGCGTAAAGAAGCTCATGCCAAACATTTCATATCTCATCGATTACAAGGTCGCAGCAGAGCTGCTCGCAAAGGCAGGGTCGCTTGAAAGGATGGGAATGATGCCATCGAGCACTCTGCAGCTTTTGGGCGCAGAAAAAGCGCTCTTCAAGCATCTAAAATACGGTACCAAGCCGCCAAAGTACGGCATCCTATTCAAGCTGCCACAGATAGTGCAGGCGCCAAAGAAGATGAAGGGAAGGCTTGCTAGGCTCTATGCAAACAAGTTGAGCATCGCAGCCAAGGCAGATGCGTTCTCGCACAAGTTCATAGCAGAAAAGCTCAAGGAGGACATCGAGAGATTGCAGAAGAAGAGCAGGGCATGAGCAACCCCACAGGAGTCCAAAGCCTCATATTTTTGGAATACGAAGGTGCGAAAAGCTTTAAATACGTTCCCTGCTTATAACTGAGTGATACTATGTCATGCGGATGTGGACACAGTGAGATGAAGGGAGATTCATGCGGTTGCGGGGGCAATTGCAATTGCGGCAAGGGAGCAGCAGATTCTTGCGGATGCGGAGGCCATGCGGAAGCTGCAGATTCATGCGGTTGCGGCGGCCACGGACACGAGGCAAAGCAGACCGAAACACACTCACATTCACACTCTCATTCTCATGATCAAAAGCCGATAGAACAAAAAGTTCAGCAGGCCCAGCAGGTTGCACAGGTTGCAACAACCCAGGGCACAATAACAGTTGCAAAAGTCGAGGACCCACTGCTCGCTCCGTATCATAGGGACATCAAGGAGATCGAGAAGATGCCTGTCATCGAGAAGACCAAGACCGTCTGCCCTGAATGCAAGCTCATTGTCGAAGGAATCTTGTATAGGGACGGGGACTTTGTCATGATTAGAAAGCACTGCGAGGACCACGGCTGGA
Organism: Microcaldota archaeon; assembly: GCA_028866975.1. Taxonomy (GTDB): domain Archaea; phylum Micrarchaeota; class Micrarchaeia; order Micrarchaeales; family CABMGC01; genus JAGWGI01. Next base: position 3,445 of record JAGWHG010000042.1, read on the forward strand.
CAATAGAAAAGTACTGGGAAGACTACGACATGTACACAAAGATGCGCGATTACAACTACTACGGAAGGGGATTCGACAATCCGAATTACATTTCAGACACAAAGGGCGCAAACTGCCCGTTCGACTGCGGAATGTGCGAGCGTCACAAGTCACACACAGGGCTTGCAAACGTCGTCATAACCAACAGGTGCCACCTCTCGTGCTGGTACTGCTTCTTCTATGCAAAGGAGGGAGAGCCGATATACGAGCCTACGATTGATGAGCTCAAGAAGATATTCATAAATCTAAGGAACCAAAAGCCGATCCCGGCAAACGCCCTTCAGATAACCGGCGGAGAGCCGCTCATGCACCCTAAGGTCGTTGAGATCTGCAAGGTCGCAAAGGAGGCTGGATTTGATCAGATCCAGATGAACACAACCGGAATCATACTCGCACAAGAGCCTGAGCTTGCATATAAGATAAAGCACGAAGGCGTCGGAACGCTCTACATGTCATTTGACGGCGTCAGCAAGAGGGCGAACCCAAAGAACCACTGGGAGGTCCCTCAGACACTAGATGTCGTAAGGAAGGCGGGCATCAACATAGTGCTTGTCCCAACTGTCATAAGGACCGTCAACGACCACGAGCTCGGTTCGATAATCAACTTCGCGCTAAACAACGCAGACATAATCCGCGCGGTAAACTTCCAGCCGGTTTCGCTGGTGGGAAGGATGCCGTCTAGGCTGCGTGAGAAGCAGAGGATAACAATTCCTGGCGCAATCAAGCTCATCGAGGAGCAGACTCATGGCGTAATACGCAAGGAGCACTGGTTCTCAGTTCCATATGTCGGCGGAATCAACAAGTTCATCGAGGCGCTATCTGGTGAGTACAAGTACGACCTCTCTATCCACTTTGCGTGCGGAGCAGGCTCATACATCTTCCTAGACAGCGATAACAAGATAATCCCGCTCACAGAGTTCGTTGACGCGGCAGGACTGCTTGAGCACCTGCAGGGCGCAGTGAACGAGATGGACGGCAAAGGCAAGCTCGAAAGAAGGCTGATCGCGCTCAAGTCGCTAGTAAGCATCGGCAAGTTCATAGATGCAAAGAAGCAGCCAAAGTCGGTGAACTTTGCAAAGATGCTCACATCGCTCTTCTTAAAGAAGGACTTTGCGACGCTGGGCAAATTGCAGATGAAGAGCGTGTTCTTGGGGATGATGCACTTCCAAGACGAATACACCTACGACATCAAGAGGGTCGAGAAGTGCGACATACACTACGCAATGCCAAACGGAGAGGTGCTGCCGTTCTGCACGTTCAACGTCTTCCCTGAGGTCTACCGAGACAAAATCCAAAAGCAGTACTCGATACCTTCAAAGGAATGGCAGGGAACGCACGAGGACTGGGCCTATAACAAGGACAAGTACCTGCGAAACATCAAGGCGCTCGAATCCAATCCGTCTTACGTTAAGCACTACACGCAGATGATCGACTATTTTGCGCTGCCAGTCAATGGTGGGATACCTGTGGCAAACTTTGCGAACGAAAAGCCGGTCGAGGCGGTAGCGACCAAGGTCTAAACGATAAATAAGGTCTGAGGATGGACAGGAGGGAAGAGACCCAGCACGAGGCTAATGAGTACCAAAAGGAGCTAGCGCAGCAATCGTCGCTCGATGAAAAGGAGCTCGAAAAGCAGTACATCGAGATAGACGGGACGAAGTTTAGGGTGCCGTATAGGATAATAAAGAAGGTCGTCTTCTCAAACATCAGCCAGCAGGAGATGCGCGATATGGACCACGCTGCGCGAATCCAGTACAGGCTCATGCTCAACGATGCGGTCCTCAAGGCGACGGTGAACTTTGTCAAGCAGACGATAAGCGTCGTGTACAATAACAAGGAAGCCGATAATCTCAAGGACAAGGTAAGCCGCCAGGACCTAATCGATATGCTTGCAAAGGAGGGTGTCCACATCGATCCCCATGCAGTCGAGGAAAGAGACTATGATTATGTCAAGGAGTTCTACACCTATGCGTTTCACCCGACTAGGATACGAGAGCATGCGCCGTACAGCTACACGATCGAGCAGTGGCGCAAGATGAAGCCGCAGTGGGAGGCAAAGCAGGCAGAATTCGAGGCAAAGAAGCTCGAGGCGCACAGAAAGTTCCAAGAGGAGTATGACAAGACCGTGTGGCACCCGGAGAAGGGGGCGGCAGAGGCCAAGGCTGCAGAGCCTACGCTGCTAGACAAGATCTTGGGTAGAAAGCCAAAGCCAAAGGAAACAAAGCAGAAGGACAAGGGCTTTTGGTTCCACGGGGTCTGATTCCTAAAAAATGTTTGTGATAAAC
>JAGWHG010000043.1 GCA_028866975.1 Microcaldota archaeon
AACAGTTTCTACAGATGACTCGAGCATGTACTGGTTGTTTAAGACAAGCTGCGAGACATATGGCTGCAGGCTTTGGCTAAGCACATTCCCATTCGCCTGCACATAAGCTCCCGCCCCGATTCCAAATTGGATGGAAAAGGTCCTGATTAAATATATCGAAGAGAATATCAGCAGCGCCGACCCTACTATGAGCAGTAGAAGTATCTGGCGGTAGTTGTCACGCTTGCTCCTCTCCTCCATAATCTTGTTTCGCCCTCAAACATTATAAAATGGGCACTACAGGCGGCTTAGCTGAATCGGCGAGAAATCGGAACTTGTTGACATTGGCAAGGCTTCATGCCCGAATTTTGCGAGGTTCTTCGCCATCGCATCTGCTTCCTTGCCAACGGTGTAGACGACCTTCGCCTCTGCAGCATCAAGATAATCCATGCTCTGCCTGAAATCCGCATGGTCGCTGAGCGGAAACTGCACGTCGGTGTCGAACTTGTAGGACTTCGCCCAGCCGGTCGCGACTGCCGTGAACACTCTCCTGTTGTAAACCGACGAGAGCTTTCGTGCGAGCTCCGAGAGGCGCTGCGTCTCAACGATGCCGACAAAGTTCTGCTTCACGATTTCTTCGAAGTTGGAATCAGAATCGTACGCAGAGGCATAATCTAGATCAATGCCGAATCTCTTGTAGACCCCGTTGACCTTTGAGATGGTTTTGCTCACCGCAGGGGTTATCCCTATCTTGTTTGCGATCTTGACAAGCTCTTGCGCCTTGCCAAGCGAATACGCGCCGAAGATTACGATCCCCTTTTCTATCTTATTTTGGATGTAGTACTGTATCGTATCGACAACCTCTTCCCTATCATCAAACACCATTTCCGGATCTGTGTATGTAGAATCTATTATCGCCACGTCCGCCTGCCGCACCTCTATTTTCTTTGCGGCAAACGAATCCTGCATCAGGTAGTCCCCGGTGTAAACAACGGAGTACCCGAATTCTGGCGAGTCTATGAAGAGCTGCTTTGATCCAAGTATGTGCCCAGAATCCAAAAGTTCTATGTTAACTGGAACTTCGCAGAGATTGACGCTCACGCCCTTGCGTGCGTGTATCAGGTCCTTTGTCTCGGGGCTTGCAAGTATCGCCGCGCCCTTCTTTGCCCTGTTAGTGTGGTCGCTGTGAGCGTGCGAGACAAAATTGAGGTTTGAAACCGTGTGTCTGAGGTCCAAAGAGATATCATAGTTGTCTATTCCTATCGACACGCGATCGCCACCCTAACATCTGAACTCATCTTTAAATATCTGCCCAAACAAATTATGTATTGCAAATTCTCGTGGTCAAATTGGTCGAAAATGTGATAATAATTGGCTCTGGGCCCGCAGGCCTAGCAGCCGCCATATACACGGCAAGAGAGGAGTTCAAGCCACTTATGATAAAGGGGGCAGGCGCTGGTGGACAGCTGCTCCTCACCACGGATGTCGAGAACTATCCGGGGATAGAGAGGATTGCAGGTCCTGAGCTGATAAGATCCATGGAAAAGCACGCAACAAAGTTCGGTACAAGGTTCCTCGAGGGCGATGTCACAAAGGTTGACCTCAAGTCGAGGCCGATCAAGGTGTATGTCGGCAGCAAGCTATACGAGACCCACACACTGATAATCTCCACCGGGGCATCAGCCAAATGGATGGGACTAGCATCCGAAAAGAACTTCATAGGAAGAGGGGTATCAAGCTGCGCCACGTGCGACGGCTTCTTCTTCCGCGGCAAGCCCATCGCGGTGGTGGGCGGCGGCGACTCGGCGATGGAGGACGCGATATTTCTCACCAAGTTCTGCAACAGCGTAACTGTAATACACCGGCGGGATTCGCTAAGGGCCAGCAAGATTATGCAGGAGAGAGCGCTTGCAAATCCAAAGATAAAATTCGTTTGGGACACTGTCGTTGAAGAGGTGATCGGCGATGCCAAGGTTACGGGGCTTCGGCTAAAGAGCCTAAAGACCGGCGAGGCATCGGAGATGAAGGTCGGCGGGTTGTTCATCGCAATAGGCCACCAGCCAAACACCGAGCTATTCAAGGGACAGCTAGAGCTCGACAAGGAGGGCTACATAGTCACAAAGGATGATGTTCTTACAGGAATTGACGGAGTATACGCAGCAGGCGACGTTGCGGACAGGTTCTACAAGCAGGCGGCAACGGCATCTGGAGCAGGAGTTAAGGCAGCGCTGCGAGCAAGAGAGCACATCTCAATACTAAAGTTCGAGGAGGAGCAGAAGTCTAAGCAGAGGTGAATTCCCCTATCCTTCTCTGTCCCTGTCTCTTCGAGAAGCTTGAAACCCGCACTCCTATCTTTCTTATCCGCTTGCCCTTTTCCGCAAACGCATAGAAGAGTTTGAGCGCATTGTCGATTATCTCGCCCGGTTCGTCGGAATAGTGCCCAAGGCTCCTGCTTTTGAGGTACTCCGTGAAATCGTGGTAGCGTATTTTTATCGTCACGGTCTTGAATGATACTCCCTGCCTCTTCACGTCGTCGTATACCTCACTTGAGATTGATTTGAGCATCGCAACTATCTTGTCCTGGTCAATTGTGTCGGTTTCGAATGTCCTTTCCCTGCCTATAGACTTTATCTCATAGTTCTCGACAATTACGTCGTCTCCGATCCCGTTTGCGCTCTTGTGCAGCTCTGCGCCCCAAACGCCGAAAGTGCCGACAAGATTTGCAACATTTGCCTTCGCAAGGCCGCCGATGGTCTTAAAACCCATCGATTCGAGCCTCTCCTTTGTCTTGTTGCCAACGCCATAAAGTTTACCGACAGGCAGGGGCGAGAGAAATTTTGCTGCGTCCTCCTGCTTCACCAATTTTATTCCATCGGGCTTTCCAGCTTCGCAGGCCATCTTCGCCATCAATTTGTTGCTGCTTATCCCTATGGAGCAGGGCAATCCCGTTTCCGCCTTTATTTTCTCCTTTAGCGACTTTGCGTACTCCACTGCCTTTGCATAGTCCTCGACCTTGGCGCTAATGTCTGCGAAAGCCTCATCAATACTCACCTGCTCGAACTTAGTGGAATACGATTTTATTACCTGCATTACCTGGTTCGACATTTTCTCGTAATAGTTGTAGTCGACGGGTACGAAGATCGCGTCTTTCTTGAGCCGATAAGCCATGGAGATCGGCATGGCGCTGTGTATCCCGAATTTTCTGGCGGCATAGTTGCACGTGCTGACAACTCCCCTCCCCGAGCCTCCCTTGGGATCTGCTCCGACCACCAATGGCTTGCCCATGTACTCGGGGTGCCGCAGCTCTTCGCACGCTGCAAAGAAATAGTCCATATCCACTAGCAGTATTATTCTCATTGGCTTACTTCCTCAACGCCTCCATCGGGTTCTGTTTCCCTGAAGGTCTGAGCGGTAAATGTGTGGAACACTATGTCATGGCGCTTGTAGTCGTGGGCGTCTAGCCCTGCCCTGAGGCATACTTCCTCAAGCAGCTTGTCGACCTTTGCCCCTTTCTTTATCTCATTTGGCAGCAGCATGCCGTTCCGATAGCCGTATTCGACCATGATCCCGTGCTTTCCAAGCTTTATCTGTCTTTTCATGCTCTCCAAGGTGCCCTTCTTTATTGTCGTGGGATTTGAGAGGACGCTCACCTCGAAAATCACATGTTCGAGTTCGTGATGCGAAAGCGCAACGAACCTCTTATCCTCGGCCGCTTCAAGTGCAGCGTCTATAAGCAGATTCCTCGCAAGCTTTGCGCCCTTTAGCATGCCAACCGAGCCCCGAAGCTCTCCGAGCGGATAGTGCCTTATGGTGACATTTATCCCGTGGTGGCCGTTGATGTCTGCAAATGCCCTTTCCAGTATCTTGCGGTCGAATTTTGTTGCCTTTAGGTATAGCTCTACGCTGTGGCGCGCTGCCTTGACAAGCACCCTTCCCTCGTCAATAGAATATCCCCCGCGCATGAGGATACTATGTAGGCAATCTTTTTATTTGTGACAAAATACGAAAAATACGATAATACAATTAGGCTTTTAAAGGGTTAAATTACACTACCTTTGTGGTATTGTGGCAAAAGTGCAACACATAGATCCAGCGCAGAAACTCATAGCGATCAAGGACCTGGTAAAGAAGAGCTCATATGAGCGCAAGCCGGTCAACGTCAAATGGGTGGCAAGCAACAAGGCAAAGCTGATCAATGAAATCAGGGAGCTAAGCCCAAAGGATTCACTAGATATCCTGGTATTTGAAGCTCTTAGGGGAGCAACTTCATCCGACATAGAGGTGCAGTCGGAGTTGAGCACGCATCCTATAGCAAAAGCTATCGCCACAAGATTGGTTGAAAGCATTGCTTAAGTTCAGATAGGCTAAGGGGAAGCGATTATGGAGAACCCCGTTAAGGTAGCTGTTTTTAACCCAAAGCAGTGGGACAAGTACAAAAGCCAGTTCATGAAGCTCGAGAGGAAATGCTATCCGAAGGAGCTCCAGTTTCTACCGAATGAAAAGAAGGAGATAGTAGCGAGCAAAAATTCTATTACTGTGATAGCAAAGATGGGCCAGGAATTCGTCGGGGAGATATACGGACAGCACGTGAAGTACGAAGAGCCCGAAACCAAAAACCGCGGGAAAGTCGGCAGGGCCTTCAAAGATATTTTCGAAATGCCCGAGAGCAGAAGAAAAACCTTCTATATCGACGGCTTTGCGGTATTGCCGGAGATGCAAGGCCAAGGCGTCGGAATCGCCCTGAAAAGAGCGCTGTTCACCAAACTTAGGGATGGCGGATGGGAATTTGTGATGGGTCACGCCAACGATGGCGCTGCGCTGCACATAAATTACAAATTCGGGGCCAGGCCAAGAAAGTCGTACGAGCATTGGTTCGGTGGCAAGGAAAAGCACATACTCTATACCCTAAACCTCCCAAACCTCAAGGTGAGGCTAGACGTTCCAAATGTTGCGCAGGTGTTTGATTTCACCTGCGGGCCAGCCTCGCTAAAATCCGTTTTGCAATACAATGGCGTCAAGGCTTCAGAACGCGCCCTTTCGTCTTTTGGGACGACCGTGGAATGGGGCACGGACCACGAATCGCTTGTGCATGCAGCGAATGCCTTTGGAATGAAGGCAGAGGAAAAACTGGGAGCCAACATTACAGACATAATAAAGTGCATAGACAAGGGCACTCCTGTCATAGTGAACTATTTCCTAAAGAAGGCAGGCGAAGGCCATTATTCGGTGGCGTACGGTTACGACAAATCCAATCTCTATATTATGGATGTCGCGACAGGAAAGAAGGAAAAAATGTCAAAGCAGGAGTTTGACGAGCAGTGGTTCAGCAAAAGATATGGAAAGAAGTGGATGCTTGCACTCCAAAGAAAATGAAGAGTGGGCCCGTTGAGATTTGAACTCAAGACCTCCCGATTATCAGTCGGGCGCTCCAACCGGACTAAGCTACGAGCCCAATAAATCCCATTTGTCTCTATAACTTTAAAAGACCAACTATATCTGAGAATTAAGTGCACTACTTTGTTGGTTTAACTATCGTGTAAGTCAGTGAGTATATGCATTTTTTGCGTTTAAGAGCGCCAATCAGCATCCGTGTTTTGTCCGCAGTGGCGTAAGCGTTAAGTATCTCCACACAGGTACCTAAGTTGTGCTGGTGTAGGTCTGTTTTTATAATATCTTCAAATTTATGCA
>JAGWHG010000044.1 GCA_028866975.1 Microcaldota archaeon
CGTGGTAGGTCCTGTACCTCCATCTCCTGATTGTTTTGTAACTGATGGCAACTAGATTAACCTTTTATATCTAGGCAGTAAGATAGTATTATGCAGCCAATGAAAGTAACACACTATCCGCTCTCGAGCGGCGCACGCGCAATCCTTGTTGCGGCGCTGATCATCAACGTAATAGCCACAGGCTTGTTTGTCTCCTATTCTCAAAGCGCAACAGCTGCTGGCACATTTAGCGACTCCCTTTGGATTTTGCCAGCCGTCTTCATTGGGGTGTTTGTGCTCATCTTGCTGCTGCTGCGCTTTAGGTATGTGCTGCTGGAGAGATATCCTTACCTTGTGAACTTGCCGGCCTTTGCCTACAGGCTCGGGATACAAACCGACCCTAAGCGCGCAGGGATTGTCATAAACAGGGTGTTCACGGTGCACACCTTCGCCTCGCTTTACACCTCGGCGCTCTATCTTGTGCTCTCAACGTCCATAATCGGACAGAACAGCCAGTTCATCCTGCACTCAATACTAATATTGGTTGCAATCTTCATCTTGACCGTGTTCATTCAGTATCGGCGCATATACCACAGCTTTGCCAACAAGAAATAAGCCGGCATAACTCGGTTCTGGTTTTGCAAAGCTTTTTTAAGGATATGTTACCAGATTATCGCATGGAAGCGATAGGAAGCCTGCTTAACCTCTCTGGCAAGACTGCGATAGTCACTGGCGGAGGCATTGGGATAGGCTTTGGCATCGCATACCGCCTTGCCGAGGCGGGAGCAAACGTTGTAATCGCAACTCGCACCGAAGCCGAAGGGACCAAGGCTGCAGCAGACCTCAAGGCAAAGGGCTGGAAGGCCGCTTCTGTGACCACTGACGTGTCTGTCGAGGCGGATGTGAAGAGGATGGTCGATGAGACGGTCAAAGCCTACGGCGGCGTGGACATACTGGTCAACAATGCCGGCATCTACCCGACCATACCTTTGCGCCAGATGACGGTGAATGATTTCAAGAACGTGCTCCACATAAATTTGGGCGGCACGTTCATGTGCACAAAGTACGCATCAGAGCAGATGATTAAGCAGGGGCGAGGCGGCAAGATAATAAACATCACCTCGATCGATGCGCTGCACCCATCTTCCATTGGCCTTGCACACTACGACGCATCGAAGCACGGGGTCTGGGGATTCACAAAGAACATCGCCCTAGAGCTCGCACCATACAAGATATATGTAAACGCGATTGCGCCTGGGGGCATAATGACCCCTGGCGTGCAAAAGCTGCAGGCTGCAATGCCGACGCCGCAGGGAGTCGACATGCAAAAGATGCTCAGCGCTTTTCTAGAGCACATACCGATGGGCAGGCTCGGAGAGCCTGATGACATAGGCAAGGTCGCGCTTTTCCTTGCGTCCGACATGTCATCTTATATGACCGGCACGCAGATCGTCGTGGATGGAGGGGTTCTGCTAAAGTGATATCATGAAGGGACTTGGAAAATATGCTAAGATGTTCTTCTGCGGAGCAGTGGTGCAGGGTGCGCTGCTTGCGATAATCAGCGCTGTGCTGTTCGTATACGGTTCGGTTTATCTGAGTCCAGCCCCTGCCATGGTAATGGCGCTGGGAAGCGCAGGCACATGGCTCTTCGTTGGCTATGCCATGTACACGTTCATGGTCCTTGCTCTCGGGGTGACATCGCTGTTCTACAACTACATCGAGATGGGGCTTGGTGCGCTAAAGGGCATGCAATCCAAGCTCGCATCTGCGCATTTTTGGCTGATGAACATAGGCATGATCGGATCCACATGGATGATAATGTATGCAGGATACATTGGCGGGGCAGGCGCGCTTATGGGGCTCAATCCAGGGCAGATACACGTGCAGCTGATAGGCAGCTATCCTACGCCGATTGCAATCTTCGTTGTCATAACGATCCTGGGCCTGCTCGCTGGCGGTGCGGTTTTCGTTAGCGCTCTTAGAAAGAAGTAATTTATTTCAGCCTTGCTCCGCCGTCCACTGGTATTACTACGCCGTTGACCCACTCCGCTTCATCGCTCATCAGCCATGCGATCACCCTTGCGAAGTCGTCAGGAGGCGCCTTTGCGTCGCCGAGTTTTCTCCTTGATTTGAAATCCGTTCCAAGCTTGAATTCACCATCTATCGAGAGCGGGGCTATGCCGTTGACACGTATCCCCTTGTCCATCAGCTGGTGCGCCAGCAGCTCCACCTCCTTTGCCGTCCCTACCTTGCTTATGCTATAAGAAAGCGGTCCGTGCGCCTTGTGCAGGGCAAGCGCAGAGGATACGAGCACGACTGAGGAACCCTTGTGCAGATGGGAGAGTGCCGCATTGACTACGTAGAGAGGTATCTTTATGTGATTTAGCGTCATCTCATCTAGCGCGCTTGGATTCCTTATGTGGTCATCCAGATAGCCGCCGACAAGAACTGCGATGTCATCGACGCCGCCCATTATCTTCGCTGCGTCTTTTAGTGCACGCTCGGCGCCCTTCGGAGTAGATGCATCGCATTTTATGTACGATATCTTTCCGTGCCTTGAGAGCATCGAGACAATGTTCTTGAGCTTTGGCTCGGTCCTTCCCGATATTACAACATTTGCGCCTTCCTTGAGCAGGTAGTACGCTGTCGCTGCGCCGAGCCCTGTACTCACCCCCACCAATAAAACGTTCCTTCCGTTGAGCTTCATTTTGACACCATGCGCAATGCGCTTTGCATGCTTAAATTGCTTGCTGTGCAGGAATGTTACTCTCCGACGTAGCTAAATCTCGGCACGTTTTTTCCGTCCAAGCTCACACTTTCCAAAAACATCGACTTGGGCCGCACCCAAAGCGCCCGATCGCCGAACTCTTCGCTGTTGTATAGCGCCCTGTAGACCACGAATCCTTCCTCTGGATTCTCCGAATTTCTCGCAACGCCCACTACCTCGTAGAGATTGCCCTTGTAGTGTCGATACTTTCCAATCTTGACTTCCATTTCACCATGGCGTGAACTGCGTTTTGCCGAAGTCGCTTAACTCCAGCATCTCGGCCCCAACCCCTCCGGTCATCTTCACCAGCCCCTGTTTTTGCACAAGATCCCTAAGTATCTGGCGTGCTTCGTCGGGCTTTATCGCGTGCGACGCAGCCTCCCTGACCAGGTCGCTCTGCGCAATCGTGCCTCCCTTCCGTCCTATCGTCTGGAAGAAGTAGTTGCTCTTGGTGTCCAGCTTTATCGCGTTCATGCACCCATATTGAAGTCGAAAATATAAAAAGGTGGCGCAGGACTTGATTTCGACTCGCCTCTTTGGGATTAGACAATCGTCAAATCGTTTTTATATTATAAAAAGATGCGCTGAGCGATTCTTAGCAGCATTCGGGAGAGTGATGCAGGGGGTTGAGGCAGTACAGCTTACCAGAAGCGTCGACGACAGCTACGACTTTGTCATAACAGCAGACGAGTCGTGCATGCACAACTATAACATGAGCTTCATGGCGGGCTTTTTGGCGTGCGTGCCAAGGGACCTTTTGCCAAACAGGGTGCAAAAGTTCGTAGAATCAAAATTCTTCTCGGAGGTTCCTAACAAGAACGGCGCTGCGGAACTCTCGATCCTTGCGCTCAGGAAGATGGAGGCGTACCTTTCCGACCTCGGCTACAGGGTGATTGTCGCAACGCCACAGAGCGCTGCAAAGCTGCGGGGAAAGGCATTCTTGGTCTCTACAATGGATCCGCTTGGCTTTGGCCCTGCGACCACCACCATGGTTGGGCTCACGGGCGGCAAAGAGCCGTACAATCGCTTCTTCTTCAAAAGGCTCATAGGGGACATAAAGGCAAACAATCCGACTTCGCTTGTCGTTGCTGGCGGCCCGGGAATATGGGAGATGGACATTGACACCGAGCAGCAAGACAAGCTTGGCATAGACCTTGTCGTGTTCGGGCCTGCCGAGGCGCTAGAGAGGCAGTTCTGGGACGATCTGCTGCAAAAGAAAATCGCCGAGAAGAAGATCCAAACGTCGAGCGATAGGATGCGGCCTGATCCGCACATGATAAAGGGCCCGAGCTTTTGGGGCATGGTTGAGATAAGCAGGGGATGCGGAAGGGGCTGCCAGTTCTGCGATCTTGAGCTCATGTCCGGCTTTAAGTGGATACCAAAAGATTTCATACTAAAGGAGGTCGCGATAAACTCTGCATCGCCCTATGTCAACAACGTTACGCTCCTGTCCGAGGACATACTAAGGTATGGCACGCAGGCGGGGGATTGGAAGATAAACCACCACATTGTCGACCTTGTAAAGGAGATATCGAAATTCGGCAAGAGGATTGCGATGACGCACTGCACTTTTGCTAGCGCACTAAGCAATCCCAAGGTTACCGAAGACTTTTCATATTACTGCGGGCTCGATGAGAAGCACCTCTCCGGCTTTCAGACTGGCATAGAGACAGGCTCGCCAAAGATCATGAAGCGGTACATGGTGGGAAAGCTCAAGCCCTGGAAGCCTGATGACTGGCCGGAGGTTGTCGAGCAGGGCATGGGAGTCATGGTCGACAACTACATCATACCCCACTGCACGATCGTCATGGGGCTTCCTGAGGAGACGGCCGATGACACGACAAAGACGCTTGAGCTCGTTGATAGGGTGCGCACTTACCCTTCCTTGATATTGCCGCTTTTCTTCGTGCCCCTCAGCGTGCTCAAGGGCGGCTTTTTCATCGACAAGATGATGACGCCAGAGCAAAAAGCGCTGATGAGCGCCTGCTCTAAGCACACTGCGTACTGGTCCAAGCGCCTCCCGAATTGGTCTGGGCAGCTGGGCCTGCTCGACAGGCTGGTTTTCCAGATGGGGGCGGATTACAGCTTCACGTATCTTAACAACCTGATAGCCGGAAAGGGATATGGCACAGCCGGGGTAATGATAAACGCAGTCAAGGCGATGCTCAAGGCGTCGGCCGAGATTGCAATTGGAACCGGCAAGAGGATGGATTATTGGGAAAAGACCAGGAGGGATTATAGTGTGCTGCAAAAATTAGATCCCGAGTATCTGGAAGACTTGGAGGTGCCGCGTCTTGGAAATATCGGCAAGCCCCCTGGCTCTGGATGCGGATGCGGAATTGGCGGAGTCGCGAATCTCGAGGCGGAGAATTTCGGCAAGGGCAATAGCTGAATCAGTAGAGCCGTTCTATCTTTGATCCCTTGTCAAGTTTTATCAGGACAAGCCCTGCGAATATCAGGTAAATGTATGACACTACCGAAAAGAGCCTGCTTATGTCATAGTGCATGAAATCGAGGTTTGAGGTAAGTGCACTGCCGGTTATCCCGGGAAGCGTGACTGTCCCTGCGATTATGAACAGCGCAATGTTGAGCACAGAATAGACCGTTGCAATCGCATACCATCTTTTTAGGCCGAGCACGAACATGAGCGCTATGACTGAATACAGAATTACTTCGAGGTTGAAATAGAACTGGCCAGCCATGCTGCCGCTTGGGCTTGGATAGAGGTGTGCGGCCGCATTTAGTATTGCAAAAATAGCCAGTGAGAACCTAAGAAAAGCAACCTTTGAAGCCACGCAATCACTTGCCTGCCTTTTGCATCTCCCTTATCTCCTTTTGGTTCGGCTTCTTCTTGAACTTGGAGTCGAACTTGAAGCATCGCTTTGAGCAGTAGTACTTTATCTGG
>JAGWHG010000045.1 GCA_028866975.1 Microcaldota archaeon
GTTGTTTGCTGGCCTGCCTTGAGGATGCTTAGGTATAGGGCGCCAGAGACCGCAGTCCCCATGCCCAATCCTTTCAGTGTCCCTTTGCTTTGCGAATCTTTGAGCAGCCCATCGGTTTTTGCAATAATCTCCGGGCTGAGATTTAGGGCTGCTGCCATTTTTGAGAGATGGGTCTGCAGATTCATTGCTGGAGGCTTTGGAGTGCTGCGCACTGCACGATGCGTTATTTTGAGGCCAAGGCCATTGTTCATCTTCCTCGATGCACCCATCAACGTCCAGTGGCTCAGCCCGATGGTGCTTGCAAGCAGCCTCCTCTCCATTGGCGCGCCGCGCTCGATGAGCGAGAGATACACAGCCGCGGCGGCCATGGCCATTGGGTCCCTGCTTACTACAATTTTTGCATCCTGCGACATTCTTATGAGTTCCGATGCGCGGTCCTCGGCGCCACCTGAAAGGTGCAGGCGAAGTGCTATTGTGCCAAGGTACATCTGCGGGGTTATCAGATTGAATTTCCTAATCGCGCGCATGGCCCTATCCTGCGTGGTCTTGAGTATTCCGGCTTCGGTGAGAGTTTTGTGACCAAATTGCGGGAGATTGTTTAGGATGCGATGTGCCTGCACAGACGCCACAACGATCTTCAGCTTGCCCTTATGGTCCCATGCGGTGCCATCATAAGCACTTATGTAAATAGATGCCGCTTGCCGAGCTGCCTCAGCGTCCATGCCGAGCCTCTTGCACACCTTCACCAGCTTCCTTATTCCTAAATTCAGCTGCGCATCTGAGTTGCGAACGCCTAGGAACCTGTGCGCACTGTATGCCGTCTTGCCATTAGGCTTTGGATGCTGTGCGGGCAATTCCACCCTAAGTGTGCCAAGCAGCTCTCGCACGCTGCTTTTGCTGAGCAGCTTTGTCTTCATGCCGAGGCGGCTGCAGATGTAGAGGAAGGTCAGGCGAATTCCTGATTCGGTTGCAGCCACGTAAAGCGCATTTGCTGCCATCGGAGCGGAATTTGCTGTCGGCTTGAGCGCATCAAGAAGCTCGCCTGCGCGGCGCTCTATCTGGCTGCCCAACCCCAGCGCCCTTGCCATTGCCGGCAAGTAGAACCTAGGAGGCATAATGCCCAGCTCGCCTGCAAGTGCCATGGCGTTTGCAATGTCTTTTTGCGATATTCCCGCCCTTGCCATTGCCTGTGGGGTGAAGGGTGCCTTGTTGTTCATCATGCATGCTGCCTGTATTGCGGCGATATGGCATTTTCGGTATAGTACAGGGCCAAGGCGGCTGCGCCCTTTGATCATTTCGTATGCTTTTTGGTATGCTACAATCGCATCAAACGTGGATCTTTCATCTAAGCCGAGCTGTTGGCAGGCCTGAATCAGCTTGCTTATCTTATGGGGCAGCTTGCCGTATCTTTTGTATGTGTCGTGCGAGGGGTTGAAAGTGGTGTAAACCGAGTTAAATGAATGATAGGTTAGATTTGAGATTTTTGCGAGCCAGGCAAGTGGAACATATACATTTGACTTTGAGAGGGCAGTGTGTAGCGCGATTGTGGCAAGGGCCGCTGAGCGGTTTGCCTGCAACGGCAGGCTGAGAGTGGGACCTAAAAGGGAGAGGGCCTGCTCGCTGACGCCTTCTTGGAGGCCGAGCGTATTTGCAATCTGTTGCAGCCTGAGCTGCGGAGTCGAAGAATTGAATTTCTTGAGCATTGATACGCTGCGCCTCAGGTGCTTGTCGGAAAGATGCAGGACCTTGAGCTCTTCTGTATCGAGCTTGGGCAGGTCATTTGCGACTCTGGCGGCTTGTATGGATGCTATCGCCATGCTTAGTATGTTCTTTTGGTTCCACTTGCCGCTGTTGTACACACCTTCGTATGCTTTGTGTGCATCCAAAATCAGCTTATCGTCGAGTTTTAGCGTATCTCCTAATTTCGACACCATGTTGAGCCCCTGCGAAAGGCTCCTCGGCCTGGCAGAAACCGGTTCTGCTTGCCTCACAGTCGCAGGCCTTGCGGGCTTTGCTTGAGGTGCTGGGACTTCTGCAGGTTTAATTGTTGCGGGAGGTTTTGTCTTCTGTGGCTTGGCCTGTGTGCTTAAGTCGATTAGGAGCTTTGGGGCAAGGAATTTGAACGTGTTCCTCAGTGTGACGGTGCTTGTGCCTGCGGCTGCTGCGAGGTCCTTTTGGCTTATGTTCTCCCCCTCCAGAAGGCATGCTGCATAAACCGCAAAGGAAGCCATCGTAAGCGGGCTCTTGCCATCGGCGACCCCCTTTTCCTTTGCCCTGTCTAAAATCTCGTGTGCCTTGAGCAGCGTCTGCCTTGATATGTCCAGTCCGTTGATTGCGGTGCTGATGAAGTTCTTGGGGTCTTGGACGGTATGGTTTATCTGCTGGGCCATGTCAAGTCCGCTGACCAAAATCCTATAGGACCTCCGAAATTCCTTTGGCCTGAGTACGGCAGTCTTTATTATCTGATCATCGGTTCGGGTTATGTCATTGAGCCTGCATGCTATTTTTATCGATGCCGCTGCAATAGCCCTGCTGCTCCTTCCAGTCAGTAGCCTTGCATTGAGGGCTTTTTTGTATATCCTCATGGCCTCGTTAGACGCGTTTTCATTCAGGCCGAGGATGCTGCACCATTCCTGCAGCTCTGGGCCCATCTTCCTTAGGTTCCTCTGCTTTTGGCCGCCGGATATCGCCCGAGAATCCCACACGCGCAGCCTGTTCATCATGCTTTTTACCTCCCCGTGGATGGTTGCACCGCTGTAGTCCTTATTTGATGTGGAGATGTAAGAGGAATTTCCATAAGCTGAGCTCTTTCCGCTTGTGTTTATTATGCCGCCGTCTTCGCCGAGCTTGGCCCTGCCAATCTGCTCTTCTAGCCTTATCGGGGCGACATAACCGCATTTCCTGCAGTTCAGCTCTCCCCTCTCTGCGTCCTCAACCAGTTTTCCGGAGCTGCATTCTGGGCAGCGGTCCCCGCTGCGCATTTCTCTCTTATCTGAATGCTGCACTTCCAATCCCATGGCCAAACCCCAGGAGCTACACTTGGGCGGTTTATATTGCTGACTGTATGAACGTTTGCGCTGTACTGATAGGAAACGCCCATGAATGATTTAAATACCTATTGTGCCAATATATAATTTAATTCGGAACAGGCTTTAACAAGCTATTTAAGTGTGCCGAGTTATATTTAGTAGCGTGCCAGGGTGGCGGAATCCGGTAACGCGTGCGCCTGGAAAATTTTTTCCTGTCAGCGCATGGCCGCAAGGCCTTTTGGGTTCAAATGCATAACGCTGAATATCCCAACCCTGGCGTAGGTTTCAAAGAAGTGTATAAATGGCTGAAGAAAAGCAAGAAAAGTCCCACGGCAAGCCGATGCAAAAGAAAGAGGAGAGCATCGTTAGAATCGCCGGCAAGGACATCAACGGCAGCTTTAGGATCGCAAAGGCGCTAAACCACGTCAAGGGCATAGGGCTTAACATGGCGCACGGCATAGCGCTGCTTACCGAAAGAAAGTTCGGAATAAAGATGGATACCCAGATCGGCTCTCTTACGGATGAACAGATAGAGAAGGTCGAGACGATAATAAAAGAGCCTGCAAAGTTCGGCATCCCGACTTACATGCTCAATCGCAGGCGAGAGCCTGACACAAACAAGGACATGCACCTTGTCGGCAGCGATCTCATTGTCAAGCAAAAGCAGGAGATCGAAGCCGAGATACGAAGGCAGTCCTGGAGGGGCTATAGGCACCAGTACGGCCAGAGGGTAAGGGGACAGAGGACAAGGTCCACTGGCAGAACCGGCGAGACGATCGGAGTCATGAAGAAGAGCGTTGCCGCGGCGACTGGCGCGACAGAAAAGAAGGAAGAGAAGAAGTGATACTTTGGGCGCACCTAAGAAATTGAGAAAGACCTACGAACGACCTAGCTTTATGTGGGAGAAGCAGAGGATGGACGAGGAGCACAAGCTCAAGGAGAGGTTCGGCTTGCGAAATCTCAAGGAGGTGTGGATGGCTGCTTCAGAACTGCGAAGAATACGAAGGAACGTAAGAGAGGTCCTATCCGGCAGGGCTAGCGATGAAGTAGGAAAGCAGATAATTGCAAGGCTGGCAAGGTATGGAATAGTTGCCACAAGCGCAACTCTTGACGATCTGCTCATAATCAACATAGACACGATACTCGGGCGAAGGCTGCAGAGCATCGTGATGAACAAGGGACTTGCAAAGACCGCAAGGCAGGCAAGGCAGCTGATCACCCACGGATTCATAGCAATCGATGGAAAGAGAGTGACATCGCCAGGATACATGGTGGCCAGCACCGAAGAGGGAAGGATCGGATACTACAAGCCTATCGACCTTGGAAGCGCGCCAGCGAAGGCGCCAGGCACTGAAGCCGCAGCAGAGGCAGTTGCAAAGATTGAGGAGAAGGCAACAGCCGCATAGTGATATTTATGCCAAAAGGAAAGCAGGACAAAGCAACGCAGAAAAAGCCAGAACAGCAAAAAGCATCGAAGAAGAGCGATGTTTCGCTCGAAGTTGAGGTGCAGGCAGCTGCGCAGAAGTTCAAGCCAAAGGGAACGAGATGGGGAGTGGCGCATATCTATGCATCTAAGAACGACACGATAATCACGCTTACCGACCTTTCCGGAGCAGAAACCATCGCCATAGGAAGCGGCGGAATGGTAGTCGACAACGACCACGAGGAAGGAATGCCGTATGCTGCGATGCAGGCATCTTATAAGGTCGCTGCAAAGGCGATCGAGAAGGGAGTCACGCATATCAACATAAAGATCAGGGCGCCTGGCGGACACGGAACAAAGACCCCTGGAGCTGGCGCTCAGGCAGTTGTAAGAGCGCTTGCAAGGTCTGGCTTTAGGATAGGAAGCATCGAAGACGTCACGCCAATTCCTACAGACACCACAAGAAGGCCTGGCGGAAGGAGAGGAAGAAGGGTCTAATTTTATAAAACGAACAGGGACTTAATTATAAATAACCTTCAGGCCACCTTTGATTATATGACGGTTAAGTATGGGTGGTCCCCAGAAGTATACATTTCTAAGGTAGAGGGAAATAGCGATGCTCGGTTTAAAGACTATATGCAGGCTGAGATCAGGTATATTTCTAATATACCTAGAATAGTGACCAAAACTATAGTTGATCTTGGAGCAGGTTATGGAAGGGTTGAAGGTGTTCTCTCGGGGATTGCTAGAGAAGTCAAGGCAATCGAAATTGATAAGGTAATGTTGAAAGCACTTAGGGATAGAACGAAAAACTTTGATAATGTAAGGGTGATATCAGGCGATGTTAACTCTCTCTCGTCTTTTGTAACTGGCACGGATCTTGTTTTGATATCTCTACAGAATTCTCTGGGCACATGGATAGGAGATAGGGACATTGCAATAAAACAGATACGCAAAGTCTTA
>JAGWHG010000046.1 GCA_028866975.1 Microcaldota archaeon
CCTTTGGGCCGGTCTCGTCGCTGTTGATCGTTATGTAGATCGCAGCAGCAGGGAGCCTGAAGGTTATTGTGTCTACGGTCATCATCTTGGGTCTCGACCACTCCATTTTCTCATTTGAGATGCCTGCCTTTGCCTTGTCTATCTCCTTTTGCTTCTCATCGGTAATCAGTATGCCTTCCCTAGATCCCTCTCTATAGACAGTTATGCCCTTGCATCCGGCCTTCCAGCCCTGGAAGTAGATCCTCTCCACCTCCTCTGTCGTGACGTTTTCTGGCAGATTTACGGTAGAGGAAATTGAGCTGTCGATGTGCTTTTGCACGACCGCCTGCATTCGTACCCTAAACTCTGCCTTTATCTTGTGCGCAGGGACAAAGAAGTCCGGCAGATCCTCCTCTCGCTCGATCCTAGATTGTGCCATGAACTGAGCAACTATTGGGTGGTAGACCTTGAAGTACTCCTGCGATAGCGATTCAGACCTTCTTGTGTAGCTAAAGGCAAAGACCGGCTCGATGCCGCTCGATGTGCCTACCAGAGCAGATCCGCTGCCAACAGGCGCGATTGTCAGTATGCACACGTTCCTAAGCCCGTTGTTCTTTATCTTCTGCCTTATCTCCGGCGAGAGTGCCTGGACGAACGGCCTTGAGAGATGCTTGTCTGCATCAAAGAGCGTGAATGCGCCCTTCTCCTTTGCGAGTTCCGTTGACTCGTCATAGGCGATCGTCTTCATCTTGTTCATGAGATTGTCGACAAACTCTAGAGCGGTATCCGTATCGTACTTTATCTTGAGCCTCATGAGCATGTCGGCCAAGCCAGTAAAGCCCAGGCCTATTCTCCTTGATTCCCTGCTTCTTTGGGTCTGTTGTGGCAGCGGGTGCCTGTCCATGTTGTATGTCAGGACGTTGTCAAGCATTCGTACGCCGTATCTTATCGCCTTCTCAAGCGTCGGCCAGTCGATGGATGCCTGGTCGGTGAAGCTGTTTAGCACGAACATCGGGAGATTTACATGGCCAAGGTCGCATGCATTATAGGCATCTAGCGGCTGCTCTGCGCAGGGGTTTGTCGTGATCACATTCATTCCATTGTATTCGCTAGGCGATCCTCTTACCACATTGTCCCAAAATATCAGTCCAGGTTCTGCCCAGTCCCTTGCGCTCTGGATTATCTCGTTCCAAAGCTCCCTTGCCCGAACCTTCTTTTCTATCCTTCCAGTCTTTGGGCTCTCATACCACAAAGTGAAGTCTGTGTCCTTCTCTACGGCATGCATGAACTCGTCGGTTATGCGCAGGCTGATGTTGGCGTAGCGCACGTTCCTGAGGTTGCGCTTCACTTTTATGAACTCTAGTACATCTGGGTGGTCAACTCTGATTGTAATCATTAGCGCACCCCTCCTGCCTGCCTGGCCGATTGCGCCTGTGGTCTCACTCATTATATTCATGAAAGATACGGCTCCTGTTGAGAACTGCGCGGAGTTGCTGACGCGGGCTCCCCTTGGCCTGAGTATGCTGATATCTCCCCCTACACCGCCACCAAGGCTATAGGTCCTTGCAGTCTCCTTGCACCAATCGAATATTGCTTCGATTGAATCCTCCTTCATAGGTATTACATAGCAATTGAGCAGTGTGGCCCGAGTCTGTTGGCCTGCCCCAAACATAATTCTTCCACCAGGTACGAACCTGAAGTTGTCAAGTAGCCAGTAGAACTTCTCCCTCCATTCCTTTTGCTTCTCTGGTGTTTCCTCCACATCTGCAAGCGCATTTGCAACTCTCTTCCACATCTGTGGCGGCGTCTTTTCAGCTATCTGGCCCCTATCGTCCCTAAGCGTGTACTTCTCGTAGAATACCCTTGCGCGAAGCTCGTCGCGATCAAAGAAGTCCAGAGTTTCCCTTGGAATCTGCAGTTGTTCGGTTTTTTGGTCGTCCATGTCATTCATCCCCAATCATTTTTCCATTTGTTCCTTGCGTTTGTTGAACATCGTTATGATCCTTGTGAATTCCTTAGTTGAATTGAATTGATTGTATACGCTAGCAAACCTCACGTATGCAACAGAATCGAGCTTGAAGAGCTCCTTTATAACCATCTCGCCAATCTTCTTGCTTGTTATCTCCTTTACTCCCTTGGATCGTATCTTGCGGTCTATCTTGCCAGCTATGCTCTCTATCTCGTCTCGATTGACCGGCCTCTTCTCGCACGCCTTGAGCATGCCGCCTAGAATCTTTCCGCTGTTATAGGGCTCGCGTGTGCCATCCTTCTTTACCACCACAAGGTCTACCAGCTCTGCCTTCTCATAGGTGGTAAACCTCTTGCTGCACGCCTCGCAGAGCCTTCGCCTCCTTATGCTGTTCTCCTCTTCGACGTCACGAGAATCAAGGACACGAATCTTCGAGGAGAGGCAGTACGGGCAGCGCATCAAAACCACAACATATGGTATACCACTCTCGTAAATTATACAAGATGTAGTATTGCCACCACTACTTCAACCATCAAATATTTAAAGACTGGGCGCTTGGGAATTAACACAAATAGTAGCTCCTTTTACTTAGGTAAACAATACTGGAATAAACCTAGGGCAGAACACTTCCATAATTACGGATATCGACGCTCACTGCCCCAAGAACTCGTCCATTCTTAGCTGCCTTATGTTGTCCATTGTCTTCCAGAACTCCCTGATGTGCGGCAGGAGGTTCTTGTTGTTTAGGTTCTGCTTTATCGTGGAAACTGTCTTGTTATCAGAAGCATAGCCAGATCCTAGGTCCAATCCCACAATGTCGGAAATCTTTTCCATCTCCTCGTCCCGAACCACCTTTGCGATGATGCTGGCTGCGGAGACGACAGGGTACCTAAGGTCCGCCTTGTGCTCAGATATGACCTTTATCGCGTTCTCTGCGCCCTCGCCGGTCTTTGTCCTCTTGGCTCCTGGGAGCTTTATCGGCTTTTGCGACAGAACACTGACCCTTATGCCGAATCTCTCCTGGATGACGTCTGGGGAGTCGAGATAGATCGCATTTACCTTGTTTAGGGAGTCGATTAGCCTTGAAAAGTGTATCGCCTCGAGCTCGTTGAGAGAGATGTTGCTGCGCATGGCGTTGTTTATCTCAAGGGGCGATATCGCATAGCTCTTGACTTCCTCGGCTAGGGATTGTATCTCATCGTAAAGAAAGCTCCTCTTCCTGGCAGTCAGGAGCTTTGAGTCGCGCACCCCTATCTTTGGAAGTTTGGCTATCTTGCCACTGGTCATGCTTACCACACCAATGACAAGAGGACCGATGACGGCTCCGCGGCCGGCCTCGTCCCCGCCGGCTATTATTATTCGACCACCAATCTAAGACTTTGTTAGCTTTAGAGCGCCTTCCTGTCGATTACTATGAAATCGTTGACAGCGATGACCGCACCATATCCGAGCTTGAGCTTTCCGTCCTTTATGTCTAGCTTGTTCACAAACGAGCTGTCCACGTTGGGCTCGACTAGGAGTGTTGTTAGCTTTCCGGTAACTTCGTTGATTTCTGCGTCAACAAACTTACCCAAGTCAAAACCATCGTTGGTCACCACTTCTTTCCCGACAAGTTGCTCTGCAACTACGTATTTTACCATGCTTTCACCAAAGGATTCTCGCATCTATATTAAGGTCATAGGTATAAAATCTTAACTATTTAATGACACCTTCCATGCTTTTAAAGGCATGGGTTTCCAATGGCACAGTTGCCATGTATAGTTCCTAGTTCATGGAGGCTGCTTGCAGCAATTTTTGTTGCTGTAGTGGCAACCTCTCCGGAGGCGTTACTTCCCGCATGTCCTGCGGTACCTTCGTTCAGTATATTTCTTGCAGCATTTATGTCCCTATCTATCCTTATGCCACATGCGCTACATGAAAATATCCTTTCGGATAGCGGCATTTCTTTGATACTGCCACATCTGTTGCACATTTTTGATGTGTTTCTTGGGTTGACTCCTATTGCTCTACAACCAGCGCTCTCAGCCTTGTAGCAGAGCATTTTTATGAAGTTGCCCCAAGAGACATCATTTATGCTTCTTGCGATATTGTGGTTCTTCAGCATACTGTTTATGTTAAGCTTTTCATAAACAATTAAAGAGTACGAGTTTACAAGGCTGTGGGATATTTTGTTAAGGTAATCGTTGCGCTGTCTTGCTATGTGTTCTGAGAGTCTTGCGAGTTTGATAACTGCTTTTCTCCTGTTGTTTCCTCCCTTCAACTTTCTTGATACCCTCCTATGGAGTCTTCTCAATTTCCCTGATGATTTTTTCTCGTACCTCTTATTTTCTATCTTTTGTCCGTTCGATAATGTTACAAATGACTCTATTCCGAGATCTACGCCTATCTTTTCCTTGTCATTTGAAGCGAATGGTTTATCTTCAGACTCGACAATTATACACGCATACCACTCCAGGGATCTTGACTTTTTAATTGTAAGAGTTTTTACTTTTCCTTCAATTTCGCGGTCGAAGACTGTTTCTACTGTGCCGATATTCGAGACCTGTATCCTCTTCTTATTTGGTATTATTATGAAGCCAAATTGTGGATAAGTAAGGCTTTGTACAAATGTTTTGGCCCTAGGAAAGCCTGCTTTTATCTTCTTTCCTTTCCCTTTTTCCTTCACCCTCTTGAAAAAATTCGAATACGCTTTCGAAACTCTATCTGCAACATTCTGTAAAACCTGTGTGTACATTTCGGTAAACTCATTCCTTTCCACTTTTAGCTTTGTAATCCACAAATTCATCGTGTTTCTTGATAGTGTTTTGTTTGTTTCTTTGTAATGTGTTTTTGCTTTCTCAAGGAGTAGATTATAGAGCTCCTTTGCAAGGAGCATTTGCCTATTTAGTGTCTTCTTTTCCCTTTTTGTAGGATACATTCTAAGTTTGTATGCGCGTAACATTCTTCCACCGCACACACCCAGAAACACTATTTATTTATAGCCAAAGTTTATATTGTTATAGTCAAAATTGCAGAAATTTATCTGTGTGGCATTTTTGGTGTAAAAATGGCTGAAAAAGGCACATTGCTATTCAAGGACAAGCAGGTGAAGATTCTCACAGCGCTTGCAAACAAGGACCAGGAATGGTACCTTTCGAGCCTAGCCAAGGCTGCAGATGCAACTTATGTGCACACCAGCAAGTTCATAACAAGGTGCGAGCAGCTCGGTCTTGTAAATGTGACAAAGCACGGCAAGATAAAGACACTCACCCTCACCGACAAGGGCGCTGAGGTGGCAGGGGGCATAGCAAAGGTAATAGAGAAGATGGCGGTTAAGCTAGAGGAAGTTGTTCAGCCGCCTGCGCCGCCTGAAAAGAAATAATTAGTGCGGCTA
>JAGWHG010000047.1 GCA_028866975.1 Microcaldota archaeon
TCTTATTTTCTGTTTCCTCGCTCACAACCGTTGCTCTCATCTTATGTGCAAGAGCTATTATGAACGGGTCAGCTTCAGGAGTCTCCTTGTTGACATCTACAAATGAAGGGAATTTTACGATTATTGCCCTAACCGCCTCTATAACTTTTTCATCAGCCTTCTCAAACATTTTCTTGTTTTTCTTTGCCCATTTCATTATCTCGTCTTCGGCACCCTCCTTGGCCATCACTTCATCAAATACTTGATCCGATGCCACTAATCTGCCTTTAGCTGACAGTTCCGCCATATTGCTCCATAGGGTCTTGAATACACTAGGCGGAAAGGAATTCAGCTTTATCAGAGAGCTCGTGTCGATGCAGTAAATGGTACCTTCGAGTGATCCCTGCATGCTTATTCGCCTACGTTACTGCATTCTCCAATGCCTTGAATTGATCCGCTTTTATGTTGAGATAATCCGCGGCATCGCTATCTGTTATCTTGTTTCGGGATTTAGCATCAAGAACCAATTTAACGAAAGGTTTACCGTATCTTTTTATTGCTTTTCTGTATCCTGGCAGCTGTCTTGGTCTCCCGGCACTAACTTTAACTGGCCTTGAGCGCCATATCCCATCCATTTCAGAATAGTACTTTGCTGGTGTAAATCCTGAATTTATCAGCCTTCTCAATATTACAGGTTTACTGACCTTAAAACGATCCGAAAGTTCCTTAAGTTCTTTGTCCGAAGGTTCCCAGTTCCCATCCTTCACTAGTATAAAACGGCTAAGCTCTTCTGGGGTAACTAAGAAGTACCCTGCAAAGTTGTTGCAGAAGGTCTCTACCCCAAGCCTGCCGTCTTGTGAGAGATCTATACTGCATATTCCATCATTTCCTAACAGAAGGTGGCAGAGCTCATGGAACAGCGTAAATATTTTGCCGTTATGGGTATCTGTACTATTCAGTATCATGGTGGGTGGTTCGCCCTTAAGCGAGAGCCCCCTGATCTCCTCTATTGGGAAATTTGCCTGAAATACAATAATCCCAAGACTTTCTATGCACGACTTCCAATTTTCAAATGCAGCCTCAACGCTTCTTGCTTTTGCTTGGATACCTACTAATCTATTAAACACCTTTTTCACTCTTTTGGCTGCCTCATCTGGGTTTTCTTCAAGTGTAATATTAGGTAGTTCCTTGTACAATTTCTTCTTGTCTACCGCCTCCATTAGCTCCACTGCAACGCTCTGCGCATGCCTGGCCCTTCGTATTGCAAGGAGCGCCTTACTTGATAGCAAGCCTTCAGAACTTTCAGGCAGCTTCCTAAAATCGTGTGGTTGTGGGGGTTCCTGTGGAGGGGTTAACATAAGGAGGGCCACAAGTGGTCTCTTATACAAGTGAGCAATTCTTTCCAAAAGCTTCAGTTCGACTAGGTCTTCATGAGATTCCAGTTTATTGATGGATTCCTGCTTGAGCTTGAGTTTTTTCTCAACTTCCCTGGCTTCCAATCCTGAGGTAGTCCTTGCCCATTTAAGGACACTTGGTTTTACCTTTATCATGACAGCTTTCGCCATAAGAGTTCCCTACTTGTATAAATCCAAAAGCACCTATAAAAACTTACCTTGCGGGCTCGCAATAGCACCTGACCCACTCCCCATTTCCGACATCGTACCTCCTGTGCTCCGGCTCCCTTTTGTGCTCATAGAGATGCCATGCCTCGCTTGCCGCTTGCGCGACATTAGACTTGCATTTCTCAAGTTCTTCCCCTTCGACGTCGAAAGTTCCGGTCACCACATGCGTTCCAGTTTCCCTTGAAATAAGCCTGAGGCCCACGATATCACATATGCCGCCGAATACCTCGGAATTCTTTATCGCCACAGCGTAGGCTGAGAGCTGCAGCTTGTAGTAGAGCGGCATTCCCTTGTATCCATACTTGGGATACTTATCGTCTATTATGAGCGCATTGTTGATGCCGCTTCCGTTCCTTCCTAGGAGCTCCAATTGGTCAATCCTCCCAATCAACCTGTTTATCTTGTCGGTCACAGGCAGCTCCCTGACCCCTCCGGTCCTGCCTGATTTTATCTTCTCTATGACATCATCTATTGTTATTTTAGGTAGTGGCGCAGCCAGTTTCTCGTGCATCGCCTTGCCCACCTTCATCTGCTTTGTGACCTTCTGCTTACCCTCCATTGTCTGCATAAACCGAGTCTCGCAGCTTCCAAGAAGGCTTACGCTGCTTATCGCCAGAAGAGTCCTATGGAATGGTTTTGCGTCCGTCGAAACACCTTAACTATCTTTCTTTTTCTTCGCCAGGAAATACATCAGATCCTCCAGGAACTTGGGATCCTGCGCTGCCTCGAGTAGGGAGTTCTTGAGATCATTGGCCACCTGCTCCTCCTTCATGACCATACTTGCATCCAGCGCAGCGCCGCATCTCTTGCAGTGCAGGAAATCTATACCATTGGCATATCTGCACCTGGGGCATACCCTCTCTGTCAGGACAGGTGCAGCCATCTCCTTTGGCCTCTTCCCATAGGTCTGCATCACTGCATCGTCTATGTCCCTGCCGCTCATGTGCACATACGTGCTCACCATCCTGCTATCCCCGGTCCATCCGAAGAGCGCCTTGAGCTGCTGCTCTGTCAGCCTGTTTGCGTAGTATGTAGCCCTGCTGTGCCTGAAAAGGTGCGGATATATGCGTTTGTCTATCTTGGCTTTTTTCGCTGCAACCCTCAGCAGCTTCCTGATCGCCGCGCTGTCAACCAGCCTGTTAGTTGCGGTCCAGCTGCCTATTCCGGTCCAGAGATATTCATCGGGCTTCTTGCCCTTCACCAGCTCCATGTAATTGGAGAGGTACGGAGCACTGAAGAGTATAGGTATCTTCCTCATCCCGGTCTTACCGTCAACCACTATATGCGCCGGCTCGCCGCTCAGTTCTGCGCTCTTCTTCTTGAGGCTAAGAAGCTCCCCCACTCTTATTCCGCTGTCGTAGAGCAGCGCGATTATCGCCTTGTCCCTCAAATTGCCCGCCGCCTCTATCATCTTTAGTACCTCATCTTCTGTTAGGATATCCTCCGGAAGCATCTTCTTGTTCCTAGCCCCTGCAGACTTGACCCATGCAACCTGCCTTGGGTAATAGGAATCCTCGCCCAGATAATGCTTGTAGAAGGACTTCACGACCACCTTTATGTTGCTCTTGGTCTTTGTGGAGTAGTCAGAACCTTCAAGTCTCGCCATTGCCCTCTCGATGTCCTCCCTTGTCGCGGTCTTGAGCTGCACCTTGCCCTGCATATCCTCCAAAAAGCAGTTCATGCAGTACAGGTTCTTTAGTATGGTCCTCTGGTGCAGCCCCCTTGCCCTTAAGAAATTGATCCAGGCCTCTATCGCCTTCCTGTTCTGCTCGGGCATCTTTCTGGTGTTTATTTTGTCGAGAAGCTGTTTAATGCTCTTTTCAAGCTTAACCTTCTCATCTGCCATGTTTATACATTAAACAGATAGTTATATAAATAACTATGCTGATACACGCAACTTGAAATGCTATGGGGAGTACGAGATTTGAACTCGTGTCTCCAGAACCCGAATCTGGAAGCCTGCCAAGCTAGCCGAACTCCCCCTAGAATTAAAGTATTATTGCGCCATCCTTTGTTATAAGGATATCGTCCTCTATCCTAACCCCGCCGAACCCTGGAATGTAGATTCCTGGCTCAACTGTTATGACCATTCCCGGCTCGAGCTTCTGCTCTGCGCCTGGAGAGAATCCGGGTCCGTCGTGTACCTCTATGCCAAGAGAATGACCGAGTGAGTGTATGAACTTGCCCTTGTAGATGCCATTGTGCGCCTTGTCTATGTAATCTGCTGCGACCTTGTGGATCTGTGCACCCTTCATCCCGGGTTTTATCGCATGTATTGCCTTTATTCGTGCCTCCTTCACAGTGTCGTATACCTTCTCCTTCTCTGCGTCCTTCTTTCCGAAGATGAATGTCCTTGTCAGGTCGGAACAGTAGTTGTCTGACTTTGCCCCTGCGTCTATCAATATGAAATCGCCATCCTTGAGCTTTGTATCATCGGGGGTGTGGTGTGGCAGAGCGGCATTCTTGCCAAAGCATACTATCGTTTCAAAAGAGGGCTTTGTCGACCCAAGAGAACTTGAGATGTAATCGAACTTGGCTGCAAGCTGCCTTTCTGTCATCCCCTCCTTGAATTCCCTTTGTATCTGCAGCATCGCCCACTTGGTTATCCTTACAGCCTCCTTGATCGCATGCACCTCGATTTCATCCTTTACCAGCCTTGCATCCTCAAGCGCCTCGCCAACATCGTTTACCTTCTTCATCTTGTATCTTTTCTTCACTTCATTGAGCAGCGACACAGGCATGAAGCCCCCGTTTATCCCGACCCTCTTGCCGTTGAGCAGCTTTGCGAGCAGCTTTCTGTGTGATCCTGCCTTGTTTCTCATCACTATCTTTATCTCAGGGTGCTTTTGCAGCATTGCGGTGTCATATTCGAGCTGCGAGGTTATGTGGTATGCGCCCTCTTTGTTGAAAATGAGTATATCGTATTCGAATACTCCGCTGGTGTATCCGGTGAGGTATAGAAAGTTGGGGTCGGGGGAGGAGGTGTTTATCAGGAGTATGACATCGGTGTTCTTTGCGCTGGCAAATATCTTCTGCACCTTACTCTTGATTGAACTTTTCGGCATATATCGCACTTCGTATTTTGTGTAATATCTTGTCCTTCTCAATAAATATGTTTGTGTAATCTGTCTCCGCCTCAAGCTCCTTGAATTCCGCCCACCTAAAACCGGTGCTTTCGTAGTTTATCCTTACCTTTGGGGTCTTGGAGTGGAAGATCAGGAACGCATTAGGCCAGCTCACGTTCTTCTTGACCGCATCGAACAGCACCTCCCTGTCCCCCTTGTGGAAAAGCGCAAGGTTTTCCTGCCCTATCCCCGTTTCTTCTTGAATCTCTCTGTGCGCGGTCTCGATGTCAGTCTCCCCCTTCTTTTTCTTGCCCTGAACAAACGTCCAGATTCCGGGATTTGAGATGAACGGGATCTTGACTCTTCTTATCAGCAATACCTTCTGCTTATGTACTACTGCTGCAGTTATCCCCTCGTCTTCTACGAATCTATACTGCAAGACACTTTCTATCCGCTCACCAATAAATATCAATTGCAGCACAAAATTATTATGCCGAGTGCTTCCTCTGAAACACAGCAAATTATCAAGAGCGAGGAGGAGAAGCTTCGCGAGAACCTCTACAAGCGCTCGGACGTCATCTATCGCAACATGCGCGACCCTGCGCTGCTCAAGTACTA
>JAGWHG010000048.1 GCA_028866975.1 Microcaldota archaeon
CTACTTCTACGTGCTTGGCCAGCTAAGCCAAAGCCACATTGCCATAACAACAATAAATTTCTACATTTATGATACAGCCAGCGGCCAAACTGCAGCTGCCGGAATGGGCCAGGGCTTCAATGCAAGCCTTGGGGCAATAGAAGTCGTGCCGGTGATAGTGACCCCTCACCGCAATATTAGCGTCGAAGATTTTGCCATAGGCCCTGGCGACTTTTCCATACTCGGCGTATCCCCATCATTGCCAAGGGATGTCCCTTACGGCACCAACGATACTTTCGTGCTGGAGCTAAAACTTCCTTACGAAAGCTATTATGGTCCCATCAACATCACTTACAGCATCGGATGATTTTAACCAACACGTAGATAAATGAAGGGATTGGATATTTGATATGATTTGGGGATTTCGTGGAAAAGAAGGCCGTTTTTTGGATCTGCCTGGTAATTCTTGCAGCCTTTGCCGTGCGCACCCCTGCTCTGCAATACCAGGGCTTCATCAATCCGCAAGGATATCTCTTTTACTCAGCGATACAGCAAACGATAGGCAACAACTATTCGATACCAGCATCTTCCACCATGATACTCTCGAACCAGCCTTATACGGAGAGCCCGCTGCTCGTATACTTTCCGATAGCCCTGTGGCTGCTGCTCGGCAAGTCGGTGGGAATAATGCAGCTTATGCAGTACGTGATCCCTTCGCTCTTTTTGGTTTTGGGCATAGTTGTTGTATACCTTCTTGCAGGCAGGCTCTCTAAGAATGGCACGGTTGCATTGCTCTCGGCGTTTATATATGCCCTAAGCCCTATGTCGATTTATCACTTATCTTTCCTTGAGTACATCGGCGATATGTTTCCTCCGGTCTTTGCTGGCATTGCCGCATACTTTGCCATTGCCGCTGCAGACGGCATGCGAGAAGGGGCCAAAAGCAAGAAGATTTATGCGAATGCCATTCTTGCCATAGTATTTGGTGCGGTTGGGGTCAGCTTTTGGAGCGGTGGCTATTATATCTTGGCCTGCGCCATAGCTGCGATATTCCTCTACTTGGTCTACAAAAAAGCAGGAGCTAGGATGGCGATGGTTGTAGGTCTGTTCTCGATTGTAGTTGGCTTCTACGCTCTTGGCCTTGCTTCAAGCTCGTTCATGCAGCCGAAAAGCCACTCTGATTTGGGCTTTGCGATCAACTCCTTTGGGGTCATTCTCCCGCTTATCTTTGCCGGCATAATTGCGTTCCCAATCTTGGAGAGAGACAAGTCGCGCTACGCATCTTATTTCGCCGTATTCGGCACCTTTGTAATAACAGCTGCGCTCTACATGCAGCTATTTAGGTGGATCACGCTTTTGGCGATACCAGGCGCAGTTTTCGCCGGGTATGGACTGTGGGTGCTTGCAGGGCTTTTCAAAAAGCGCAGGCGCATGGGATACTTGGTGCTCGGAAACATCCTGCTTGCCAGCCTGCTGCTGACTTACCCTTATGCATACAGCCAGTTCATGGAGCCGTTGATCTTCACCACGCCGCAGACATTCCAAACGCTTGGCTGGATATCAAACAACACCGCTACAAACGCGACCTTCCTCGCAAGCTGGAACAGCGGAACCCTAATAGAAGCGCTTTCTAACAGGCACGTGTATTTCGATGCCTTCTCGCCTGACTCCGAGCTGCTTGCATACGGCAAGTTCCTTGCCGGCAACAATCCCGCTTATCTGCAGACGCTCAGACCCAATTACATCTATGTCAGATACGTGGGCGCCAGACTGCTGACAGACACGGGGATATTGAACCTCTCAGATTATTCTGTGTTCAAAAAGACTGTCTTGTTCGAGCTGCTATCTGAGTGCAATGCCGGCTGCAAAATAGACAACGTCTCTTTCTACAAGGTGTATTCCAATATTGACGGGATAATATACAGGCTGAATTACACCTAAATGCAAGCCGAACTGCAATGCAATCACTATATAATATCGTGAGTTTAGGTTATTAGTTATGCAAAAACCCTATGCGATAAGGGTGACATCATCCAAGGGAGGGGTCGGCAAGAGCGTAATTTCTGTCAACCTTGCTGCGGCGCTCAAATCCCTGGGCTATAAGGTCCTGCTTGTGGACAGCGATACGGTCAATCCCTGCATCGGCCTCTATCTCGGCCTGCCAGATGTGAGCGTGGGCATAATGGATGTTGTTTTTGGCAGGGCGGATATCACCAAGGTGATAGTGCCGCACCCAACAACAGGATTGAGGGTGCTCCCCGGAGTCATTGCGCCGCGCCATGCCGGAAATGAGGATGTAAGGCCCTCAGTAAAGCAGGCCAGGGCGTTCACTGCAAAATTGCAAAGGTTGGGATACGACTTCATAATAGTAGACACGCAGCCAGGAGTTGCGCACCCTCTAGGGCTGAGTCTCTTCGATGAGGCCATAATTGTCGCAATGCCCTATGCCGCAAGCTGCATAAGCGCGATAAAGATGCTAAGGGAGTGCGGCAAGGCAAAGCTCAAGGCGAGCCTTGTGGTCAACGAGATCAGAAACAAGAGCTACGAGCTGGGCATACGCGAGATAGAGGAGATGTGCGAGAATAGGGTCAACTCCACACTGCCCTATGATGATAATGTAACGGTTGGCGTGGCAGACCACATACCGGTATACGTGCTCAAGAGGCAGGCGCAGTTCTCGCGAGCGATCCTAGACATGGCGCGAATGTACGCTACAAGGATCGACACGGTCCCCGAGAGCCCCGGCGGCTTTGGTGGGATATTTGCAAAGCTGCTCTCGCTTTTCCACGTGAGGCTCGTCAAGGAATAGACTATTGCGGCCAGGGCGGAAGGCTGCGCGCCTATCGCGCTGGAAGGTCCACAGACCTTGGCCACAAACTACCTTCACAATACTATTATCGAATAGCTGATATATACGGCTTGCTTGCGGCTTAGACGGGTGTCTATTTGTTGCAAACACAGTCCGACAAAATATTTTTAAATTAAAATGGTTATAGCATAGCATGATATTTGACCAGATAGTTGCGGCATCGGTTACCGGGATCGTATCGCTAGTCGGCGCGATCCTTGCTTACCTGATAACCAAGTCGTACCTGAGGAACAAAAAGACAAGCCATCTCTTCTGGGCTCTGGGGCTGTGGGCATTTGCGCTCAGCGACTTCCTTGAATTCCTCTTCGCACTCAATGTTTATTCGACGCTGATGATGGCGTTCTACCTTTTCATTATCGTGCTGCTTGTGCAGCTGCTTTCCATAGGCTCAATAGAGCTGGTAAAGACCAGGTTGATCCGCAACGCCTACTACGCATTCTCTGTCGTGGTTGCGGTTCTTGTTCTATATTCCATCTGGGTCGGCCCTGTGACCAATCTGGTAAACGACTACGTAGTTTCAGGGCAGCCGTCTGTCTTTGTCATACTCACTTCATCTCTCGGCACGCTGCCTGGTGCGGCGGCAATAATAATAGTCGCACTAAAGAGCTGGCTTAAGAGCAAGTCGGTCAAGATGCTGAGCATAATTGCCGGCATACTCATAATCGGCATAGCAGGAACGCTCTACATAGCCACTTTCCCATCCTTCCTCTATATCTCAGAGCTGTTCGGGGTATTTCTGATCTTCTTTGGGTTCTATGAAGGGAAGGGCAAGCGCTAAAGCGTTTTTAAACTCTACTGCGATATAGGCATATGCTTATAGTCGACTTCGACAGGTTCCTGATGGGCTATTCGCTCGGGGTCCACATAATACTTGCGAGCATCGGAATTGCCCTGCCAGTGATAATACTCATTGCAGAATACCTCGGCATAAGAAACAACGATGTTCACTATCGGGCGCTTGCAAAGAGGCTGGCGATCGTCTTTGTGGTGCTCTTTGCGATAGGGACCGCATCAGGAACGCTTGTTGCGCTTGAGATACTTCTGCTGTGGCCAAAGTTCATGGCTCTTGTCTCGCAGGTCTCGATACTGCCGTTCTACATCGAGACGTTCGCTTTCTTTATGGAATCGATATTCCTTGCGATATACTTCTACTCATGGGACCGCTTCAAGAACAGGTTTGCACACCTCCTCACAGGAATACCAATAGCCATCGGCTCTGCGCTCTCAGGAGTTCTGATAACGATGATAAACGCATGGATGAACACGCCCAACGGCTTTAACATACCCGCATACCTTGCCAACGGCACAGTAACGGGCGTTCAGCCGCTGGCAGTCTTCAATACGCCATCCACTGCGATAGAGGTTTCTCATGTGCTTGCAAGCTCCTACTTCTCTGGAATTTTGGTGTTTGCAATGTACCTTGCATTCATGCTCCTGGTGTGCAAGGACGAGCAGAAAAAATTGTATTACAGAAAAGGGCTGGGGCTGGTGATTGTTCTTGCCATGGTCTCCACAATCGCAGCGGTAGCTACAGGCCTTGTGTCGATATCGAGCCTAGTGTCGCTGCAGCCGGAGAAATACGCGGCTATTGAGGGGAACATAAACTCGACCGCGTTCGCGCCGGAAAGGATCGGCGGCATACCTATAGGCAACAACTCAGGCCTAGCATACTTCATACCGATTCCAGGAGCGCAAAGCATGCTTGCGACAGGCAGCTTAAACGGCACCGTGCCTGGGCTTAGCAGCTATCCGCACAGCACATGGCCGCCTCTGATAATACACCTGTTCTTTGACATAATGGTCGGCGTTGGATTTGCGATCGCAGGCCTTATGGCGCTGATCGTGCTGCTCTATTTGCTCAGGAGAAATCCGATTGGCAACAGAATCATTCTCTGGCTCGTCGTGGCTGCAGGCGTCTTGGGTCTTGTCATACTTGAGCTCGGATGGGTGCTTGCAGAGCTCGGCAGGCAGCCGTGGATAATATACAACGTCATGCTGGTTAGCGATGCTGCGAACTATTCCGCGTCTGTGATACCGGCTACAGCCCTGATCTTGGTATTCTACATCGCCGTAATACCTGCGACGCTGCTGATACTTAGGAGAATATTTAGGGACAGGCCGCTTGAAAATGAATTGGTGAATCAATGAACCCGCTCTACCTTGTCAATTATTTCATCTTCTCGGTTTTCATAACCCTGTTCTTGCTAGAAGTTGGCTCTGCAATACTTGCATTGTTTTCCTATGGCGCTTACAGGGACAAGCTGAGGAGATACCTGCTGCCCATCTGGGAAGTGGACGGAACATTCGCTGCTTTCTACCTTGTCAACTTCGAGGTGACGTATCCCACCCTTCTGGGCATTGTCGGAACAATCTACATACTGCCGCTGCTGCTCGCTGCCGCATTCTTCAT
>JAGWHG010000049.1 GCA_028866975.1 Microcaldota archaeon
GAAAGCTCAGGATAAAGAAGTGATAAAATGGCAGACACGATAGCGACGATAAGTCTTAGGAGGAAACTAGTCAGGATACACACATCTCGAAGGATGGCAAAGTCGATGGACTATCTCAAGGAGAGCGTCGCCAGGCTGTCTAAGGTGACCCCGCAGAACGTCAAGCTCGACAAGAGCGTAAACAATTTCATGCAGATGCATTCGATCGGCAGGATGAGCAGAATAGAGGTCAAGCTCGTCAAGGATGCAAATTCAGTAAAGGTATCAATGCTAAACCAAAAGGCTATGGCGCCTGCGCCAGCACCTGCAAAGGTCGCGGCTAAAGAGGCAAAGCCTGCAAAGAAGGCGGAGGCAAAGACGGAGGCCAAGCAGGAGGCAAAGCCTGCGCCAAAGCCAAAGAAGGAGACGCAGAAGAAGGAAGTAGAGACTAAATAGTCTCTCACTGATTCTTAATAAGGTCAAGACATGGGAGTGGCAAGGCTAACTATTGACGGCAACAGCTATGTTGGCGCATTCGGCATAGCTACAGAGAAGTTCGCGCTACTAGGCGGAGCCATCAGCGCAAAAAAGCACGAGACCATAGAAAAAGACCTCGGCGTCGCAGTCATCAGCGCAACGATAGACAACTCGCACCTTGTTGGCATATACACGGCTGCAAACTCAAAGGGCGTCCTTCTTCCATTCACCTCTTATCACACAGAGGTCGAGCACATAAAAAAGAAGCTCAAGGAATTCGATGTCACTGTGCTAAAGAGCGACATGAACGCGCTGCGCAACAACATACTTGCAAACGACAAGATCGCAGTGATCAATCCCGAGTATACGAGAAAGGAGGAGGTAGAGATAGGCGATGCGCTAGACGTCGAGATAGTCAAAAGGGAGATCGGCGGCTTTAAGACCGTGGGTGCAAACAACATACTCACCAACACCGGACTCGTTCTAAACAACCGAGTCGATGACCAAGAAAAGGAGGAGCTTGAAAGTATATTTGGCATGAAGAGCGAGCAGACTACGGCAAACCTCGGCTCGCTAAACATCGGCCTGTGCGTCATGGCAAATTCAAGAGGGGTCGTGGTGGGAGAGCAGACAACGGGGTTTGAACTTGCCAGAATCACCAACGGGCTCAACCTTTAAATAAAACAAATGCGCTAATAACTGTGGTAAAATGGCAGAAAGGCAAGAGGAACTAAACCAGTTGCAGTACCTTTACAACGTTTACGCAAGGGAGTACGAATCGCTTGGCAGCGAGATTGCAAACTACATGAACCTCGGCGCTGCGATGGAGCGAAACATCGAGGCGCTGGAAAAGATGGGCACGGTCGAGAATTCCAATGTGCTCTTGGGGCTTGAAGGCGGCACATTCATCGAAGCGTCGATGAAGAAGGGCACCAATGTCATAGCGAACGTCGGCGCAGGATTTTTGGTGGAGATGGACCGCGAAAGGGCAAAGAAGTTCGTATCTGATAACAGCGGCAAGGTGGAAGAGAGCGTAAAAGAGCTGATGCTGCAAAGACAAAAGATAGAGAAGGAGATATCTGATCTTGCAAACAAGATAAACTCGTTGCAGCAACAGTGACTCAAATGTTCGAGGGCCTTAAGAAGAAGTTCTCCGACCTCGTCGGTTCTATTGTAAACAAGGAGGAGACGAAGGCAGAGGAAGAAAAGAAGATAGAGCAAAAGGTAGAGGAGATAAAAGAGCAGCCTCGGCCAGAGCCAATCATAACGCACAAGGCCGAGGAGGCAAAAAAGCACGTAGAGGAGAAGGCAAAGCCGCCGGAGATTATAACCGAGAAGCCCAAACTTTCAGTGATCTCTAAGATAAAGAGCGTGGTCATCGGAAAGGTTACGGTAAAAGAGAGTGATGTCGACGAACTGCTGGAAAAGTTCAAGCTGTCTCTTGTCGAAGCAGATGTAAACTACGAGGTTGCAGAGCGATTAGTCGATGACATGAAGGGCAAGATGGTCGGGCAGACAGTCTCTTCCAGTGAACTTGCGCACTACATAAATGGGATAGTAAGCGCCTCGCTCTATGACATACTCAACAAGGGCTCAGGCACCGATATGGTAAAGCTTGCACTCTCAAAAAAGTCAAGCAATCAGGGGCCCTTCAAGATACTATTTATCGGGCCCAACGGTGCAGGCAAGACAACAACGATAGCAAAGATAACCAAGATGATGATCGACAACGGCATGACATGCGTAATGTCGGCCAGCGACACGTTCAGGGCGGCTGCGATAGAGCAGACGGTCCACCACGCAGAGAAGCTCAACGTCAAGGTGATCAAGGGAAACTACGGCTCAGACCCTGCGAGCATAGCATTCGATGCCATATCCTATGCAAAGGCGCACGGCGCAGATGTCGTTCTGATCGATAGTGCGGGAAGGCAGGACACCAACAAGAGCCTGATGGAGGAGATGCGCAAGATGGTGCGTGTAACTTCCCCAGACATGAAAGTGTTCATAGGCGAGAGTGTAACCGGCAGCGCCATACTTAACCAGGTCAGAGAGTTCAACGATGCAATAAAGCTCGACGGCATAATACTCACAAAACTAGATGTTGATGCAAAGGGCGGCAACACCATCTCTATACTCAGTTCATCGCCAGTGCCCATATTATACTTCGGAATGGGCGAGAAGTATACCGACCTGATGCCTTACAAGCCAGACTTCATAATAAAGAACATCGTCCCAGCATCTTGACTTATTTTGACAGTCCTAGCCCAAGAGAAGTGAAATTGACAGGCCTTGATGCGATATAATCCTGGCTGAATGCAAAAACCTCTATGTGCGTGTTGCTGTTTATCAATGGCAGCTGGTAGTTTATGGTATAGTTCTGAGAGGAATTAGGTGTGCTGGTAGCATTAAGCATGCCAGAAAGGAAATACTGCTCATTGTTTGGTCCCCTGCTCACAATGAAGAACGACACGTTCTGGCTAATGTTGAAAGTATTGTTAACAACTGCTCTTATCCCTATCAGGCCGAACGATTGCCCCGAGTAGCCATTCTGCAGGGAGATTATCGGAACTATCCTGCTTATCTGCAGCGATTGAGAGTTGGCATATGACTGGTGTGCTGCAATTGCGACTATCACCCCAAGCACAACCAATCCAACGATCGAGTAGAAAATCGGCATCTTGCTCTTTACAATGTCATTGTATTTGTGGTGGTCGCTCCAAAAATACACCGCAAGCAAGATTGCGATGAACGGAAGTCCGTATATTGTTATATTCCTCCAAGAGAGGAAAAAGATCATCATCGGCACTATTGCTATCAGTGGCTTGAGGGTCTTGGCATAAAGATAATACAGCGCCAAAGTTACGACCAATGCGGCTGCAGATATGAAGACCGAATACCAATAGGGCAGCGGATACCATGCGACTATGAACTGCATAATGTTTGTGCCGTAGAATGGCAGCTTGTTTAGACCGAAGAGGCCAAAGATGTTGCTCGCCGCAGAAGGGTCCGATATAACAAAGGGCACATTTACGATGGCAAAGACCGCAGCTGCCGCCAAGGCGCTTTGCAGCATTGCATTAACCCCCTTCTCCCTGTATGAAAGCACAAAGAAGAATGGCAGCGCAAACCATGTCAGCTGTATCGTGCTTGCGCCAAGTCCAAGGAGCACGCCGCAAACCAATGGCCTGCTTCTGTAAAGGTATGCAAAGAGCATGAAAATCGGAACAGCCAGGTACTGCGAGGCGACTCCGACCAGCGCGTATGTGGCTACAAACCATCCTGCCAATGGTATGAGGAGGTTTTTGCTTCTCTCCGATCTTTCATAGAGTACGAAAGCCGCAATCACCGTGAACAGTATCGTCAGATATGTGAAGCTCAGGAAATTTGTTATGCCGAGAAGTGGCAGGAAGAAGAATGCCATGAAGCTCAATGCGGGGTAATCGTATGACAGTTCATACCCTCCGTTAAGAAGCACTGTCGGTTGGACGTGATATTGGCTAAGTATCGGAAGCATGCTCGCAGAATATGGGTTCTGCCCATTTACCAAAAGCTGCGCTGCGTAATAATTGAATGCGACTTCATCCACCCCCTGCCACTGAACGGTGTTTATTATGTACATCACAGCGTATGCGAGGAATGATATCGCTGCAAGGCACAAGAATGCATAAACTGCACGTTTGGCGCCAGAGCGCTTGCCAAGCAATCCTGGCAGCTTGTATATTCCGTAAATCGAGATCCCCGTCGCAATGAGCAGCAACATCAGTTCATAGCCTATCTGCAAGAGTGCCTGCCCGGGAACCAAGTTGAATGCATACTCGTATACTGTCAGTATGATTATTGCAATAAGAAATGAGAAGAATATCTTCGGGTTTTCAATTTTGTGCGGATAAAGATGCGGCAGCAAGAACAAAAGCGCTGCAATTATCGCAAGAATGAAGAGTACCACCATCGCGGCTATGGAGAAATACTGCTCGCCGGTGAACATCACATAAGAGATGCAGAGTGCAAACAAGCCGAGCAGTAGGTACCAGTGCTTTACAAGCATAAAAGGAAATTCTCATACCATGTATAAAAATATCACTACGGTGTGCCATTCCCGGCAGCATTGTAAGATATTATAACAATTCCAGACCCCCCAGCTCCAGCAGTGCCAAAACTAATAGAGCCCCCACCTCCCCCGCCGCCGGTGTTTGCTGTACCTGATACCCCATTTACACTTCCTGTCGCCCCTTTCCCGCCGCCACCCAAACCTCCGCTGCCGCCTGTGCCATCGCCTCCGCCTCCCCCACCACCTCCATAATCTGTCGAACTGCCACTAATGGAGCTTGCGCTTCCGCTCCCACCATTCCCACCAACATTCGTGGCTCCGGGGCTGCCTACCGCTCCTGCACCTCCCCCACCTCCCCCGCCACCACCAGTACCAGAGCCGCCATTATTCCCCTGTCCAGCCGTGCTCCCTCCGCCGCTCGCCCTATCGCCCCCGCCTCCAGAGCCCCCTGCCAATCCAGAAGTGCTACCAAATCCTCCTCCACCCCCACCCCCACCAACTGCCGTTATTGTATAAAATATGCTGTTGCTCCCAGCTAGTCCATTATATCCGCTTGCGCCTCCGCTGCCGCCTGCACCAACTGTCACGCCATAAGTCGCTGGCGACAAAGCAATGCTTCCGGTATAACTAAACCCTCCCCCGCCACCACCTCCTCCACTACTCTGCACCACGACTACAATGGGTGCCGTAACAATCACCGTGCGCACGAGCTGAGTTGCGTGATTACCATGTAAGTCAACGGCGTCGTACG
>JAGWHG010000004.1 GCA_028866975.1 Microcaldota archaeon
GAAATACTTAGGAAGCCCTTGATGTTGTGCATGAAATCTGAGAGCTTTGAGGTGAACGCGCCGATTATCAGGAAAGGTATCCCTATGCCCAGCGAGAACGAGAGCAGGAGCAGAAATCCGATGCCGGGGGATGTGAGCGCAAAAGCATATATCGCGCCTAGTATCGTGCCGACGCACGGCGTCCAGCCGATGGCAAATGCCAGGCCGAAGACAAATGAGGTAAGATAGCTGTTGCTGAATCTCCTCACGTGCAGCTTGTGCTCCTGCGAGAAGAACGGGATGACATACTTTGCAGACGCGATCAGCATTGCTCCGAACGCCAGAATTATCAGGCCCCCGATTATGCGCAGCGCGTTCATCGCCGAGAAAGCGACTCCCGAAAGAAGCGTCTGAAGCGCAATGCCCACTAGCGAGAACACGACTGTGAAACCCAGAACAAAGAATACCGAGTTTAGGAATATTATTTCCTGCTTCTCCATCGCAGAGTAATTTATGCCGCCATCGGCTTTAATATGCTACTCGTGCTTTTGGTGCAGTCTGGTATCAACGCCTACTATCCCTCCCCTGTTGAGCGCTATGTAGAGCACTATCCCGGAGATTGGAAGTATGAGGCCGAGCATTACGCTTGTGATGTCGAACTGCGTGAGCAGCGCAAAGCTCGAGATTGCCCCAAGCAGCGCAGTGATGGAGACCCACCTTACATTCAGCGGTGCCTTGAACGGCCTCTTGAGGTGCGGGGCCGTTCGCCGCAGGTGCAGCAGCGAGAAGTTTACAAGTATGAATGCGAGCAGCGAGCCGAAGCTCGTGACCTTGGCGACGCCGCCGACGCTGCCTATTGGCAGGAAGAGGAATGCGACGACCAATACAAGTATTGACGCTACAATCGGGGTGTGTGTTTTCCCATTAACGCTCCCCAAGATTTTCGGCAGCGCGCCTTCTCTTCCCATCCCGTAGATTATGCGGGATCCTACTATCAGCAGGACAAGAACAGTGTTCGTTGTCGTTAGCAGCGCTGCGATTAGCAGGACGTCGTACGCCGCAGGGCCAAGCGTCGATGATGCCGCAAGCGCAAGCGGCGCATTTGAAGTTGAGAGCTGCTGGTATGGGACCAGGCTGACTGCGGCGATGCCGACTAGCACATATAGTATTGTTGATATTGCAACTGCGATTATCAGGCCGCGCGGCAGCGTCCTTTGCGGGTCCTTTGTCTCCTCTGAAAGATTGGCGATGTTGTCAAAGCCGATGTAGGCAAAGAAGACCAGCACAGCCGCCCCCATGATGCCGCTGAATCCTGTAGGCGAAAATGAGTAATCCACCGAGCCAAGCTTTGGAACCCCGGCGGCAATTACCACTATGAGCCCGAGTATCGCAATTATGCTAAAGATCGTGTTGAACCTCAGAGCGTGCTTGACCCCTATTATGCTCACTATTGTGAGAATCGTAAGCAGTGCGACTGCGACAATCCACGCAGGGATCGCAAGAATGCTCTGGAAATACTGCGCAAAGCCCAGCGATACCGCCGCTGCTGCAACTATCTCTGTAAGCAGCATTATCCACTGGGTTATGAAGGAGAGGAAGCGGTTGCCGTACGCCTTGCCAAGATAAGTGTATTCGGACGCGTCCTTTGGGTACATCGCGGCGAGCTCCGCGTACGACAGGCCAGTGAAAAGCGCAATTATTGCGCCTGCAAGGAACGCAAGCCAAACTGCGCTTCCAGCAATGCCAGATGCGCTTCCCGCAAGCACGTATATTCCAGCGCCGATTATGTTGCCGACTCCGTAGAAAACAAGCTGCAAAAGGCCCGCCTCTCTGCGCAGTTTGGGCTCTGCGGAGACTCTTGTGGACATTAAAACACCTATCTGATGTAAGGAGGCGACGAGGAGTGCTTTGAACCGAACTTTTCTAGCACTACGCTCAATTCCTCTTCGAGCGCGTTCCAGGATTGTGCAAATTCACCGGCAGTACTAAAGAGCAGCTTTCCCTGTTCGGAATATTCAGAAAGTGCCCTGCTTAACTGCTTTTGCACAAGATTGAACCTCTTGAGTTTTTGTATGGCCTCATCTGCCCCAGAATCTGATAGGATGGAGCCGAGCTCGCCAGACATCTTAATAGCCCTGTTCAAAGCATCTATGGTGTCCTCGAGGTTCTCCTTTTCGATGGCCATGTGGTTGAGGGAATCTGCTACCTTGTTGTGCAGCTCCAATATTAAGCGATATACTTTGCTTATTTCCTCCTTGTTTGGCTTTCTGCCCATGAAAATT
The DNA here is from genome assembly GCA_028866975.1 of Microcaldota archaeon. Taxonomy (GTDB): domain Archaea; phylum Micrarchaeota; class Micrarchaeia; order Micrarchaeales; family CABMGC01; genus JAGWGI01. The sequence goes on from JAGWHG010000004.1 coordinate 2,262, forward strand.
TAGCACCAGTCAGATTATTAGCTATTTGGGGATGGCCGGGTTTGAGGCGACTTAGTTACATATACCAGTCGGTTTCTATTCTTTGCGTTATCTCGCCGACAAGATTTGTCCTCAGGAGCTTTGGCACTTCCTCCTTCTTGTGGTTTGCAAGAAGCCATCCAAGCTTTACATAGGCAGTTTCGGGCAGCATGTCCTCGCAGTGAATCGCCCCTGCCTTTGCAACCTCCCTGAGGTTGCGGTAGACCTTGTCGCTGACCCTGCCGTAGAGCGTCTGCGATGTTATTCCGACTACGACCCCGTAATCTGCAGCCTGCTTTATGTGCGGGATCCAAGACAGCTCCTTCATGTTAGGAGATGTCGGCACATGGCCAAGGCCGGTTCCCTCGATTATTATCCCCTTGCAGCCCTTGTCGAGGTAGTAATCGATTATTGTTGGATCGGAATTCGGATGCACTTTGAGCAACGCAACTTTTGGCTCGAAAGCAGTTTTTGCAACTACTTTCTCCTTGTTCACTGATGAAATTTCCCTGTGGTCGGACATGTACTCTATCGCACCTGACGGGGTTGCTCTTGCGATTGGCAAGTTGTTTATCGGCTTGAACGCATCTCGCCTCGAAGTGTGCATCTTCCTGGCCTTCGTGCCTCGTATGAAGTCGCAGAAATTGTCAGATGAGCTGCCATGCATGCATATTCCAACCTCTGCAACGTTGGCCTTTGCGGCGATATGCGCAGAGCACACCAGGTTTATGAACGCGTCGCTTGCGCCGCGGTCGCTACTGCGCTGCGCGCCGGTATAGACGACTGGCGCATTGAGGTTTTGGAGCATGAAGCTGATCGCAGCCGCTGAGTAGTGCATCGTGTCAGTCCCGTGCGTAACTATGACTCCGCGTGCGCCATCGTTGAGCGCTTTTGCCACCTGCTCGGCAATTGTCTGCCATTCCCTATAAGTCATGTCTTCCGAGAGTATGCTGAATGGATTGTGTATCTCAAGAGTTGCGATGCCCTCTAGCTCAGGAACATCGGCAAGCAATTCATCTGGCTTTGTGAATGTGTAAACGCCGCCGCTGACATAGTCCACCTTGCTCCCTATGGTGCCGCCGGTGTAGACTAGCGCAACTTTGGGCAGCGAGCTGTTCGGCTTGAAATCGGCCTTCGGGAACGAGAACGTCTTCTTCTCTGCGTTGACCTTCTCGATCTTTGCGTCCTTGCCGATCTTAACGCCGATGTTGTAGCCGTTCGGCTGCTTTATGATCAGGATCGAGTCGTCGCCGACTTCCGGGCGCGGCATGATCACGCCTGTGAAGGAGTCCTTGCCCAAGACAAGTTTTATCGTATCGCCGACAGAGACGCCGCTATTTTTGAAGAGCGTCTCTAGCACCTTGCTGTACATGCTTCAGCTTGGGACGAAGAGGCTTAAAATTGTTTTGAATGCTGCGATGCAAACCGCTTTTAAGCTTTGTTTCGAAAAGAGCCTATGGCAAAATTCAAGCTACCTCGGGAATCCGGCACACTTGCGGTTCTTCTATGCTACTTTATAGTGCTCGGAGTCGCTTTCTACTACTACAATCTCGGGCAGCTCTCATGGGACATACTGCTTGCAAGCGCTATTGCGTGGCTTGTGTTCGAAGGGCTTGACAACTCAAAGAGGCTGGTTAGGGCTTTTGGAGTTGGAATCTTTCTGATGCTCTTTGACTTCGCATTCGAAAACGCGGGGTGGCTTGCAGGACTGTGGCAGACGCATAGCATCTTTGCAATAGGAGTGGTGCCGATACAGGTTATGGGGATAGCGCTGTTCGGAGGTGCCGCCTGGGCGCTCTACCTTCCGAGGAAGTTCAATATCTGGCACTCGGTTGCAGACTGCATCGTCTTTGCGACGTTTGGCGCGCTTGGCGAATGGCTGCTCATACAGCAGGGGCTTTTCACCTACAATCTGTGGTGGAACAGCGGCCTTGCATTCCTGGCATACTTTTTGACATGGGTGCTGTTGCACTTTGTCAGATACAAGGTTTTCAAGGGCTAGATCTTACGAAAACCGTGGGCCATGCGAGGGATTATTTCCTCCCTGCCATCCTTTCTCTCTCGTTCTTGAGCTCCTTCATGAACCTGCCTGCGAGATAGAAGAAGATTATGGTGAGTAATACCGCAAACCCTCCAGCCAGGCCGAAAAGACCGCCGAGAATGGCGGAAATGCCGCCTATGTAGAAGATGTAATTGAAGTTGTCCCAGCCTATTTTCACATACTCGAAAAACCGCCCTGTGCGGGAGTGGGCAAATACGTGAGCCGCCTTTTCGAGAAGGGATTTGCGTCTGATGGCCATCTGAGCGCCTGCTAAGCCTTTTATACTTAATTCTATATTAATACCTTACTTATTTACGGGAGATTTATGATATGTGAGCGATGCGGAAAGGACATCTTCAAGTACAGCACATGCAATTACTGCAAGAGAAAGATCTGCGTTAACTGCGTCAAGAGCTCGCGAAAGGTCTCAAAGACAAACAGGATTGTCATCTGCAGAGATGATTGGAGCAAGATGCCAAAGCGCAAGCTGTTTAAGAGCGCGACTGTAGAGACTGCTTAATCTGCCTTGGCGATAGAGATTTTGACGGTTTCTCCTTCTATCTCAAAGTCCTGCGATAGCCCCTGGGTAATTAACTGTGGCTTAATGTTCGGAGCGTTGAGGCTCTTTCTGAGTCTTGGTATGCTGTTGGACACCGCCTCTCCGATTTCACCGCCCGCTACGTAGCCGAGGCGGATTTTATCTGCCTTCTTGAGGTTGTATTCCTTCCTCATCATCTGTACCCGTCTTTCAAATTCCCTGAGCAATGCCTCGTCTTTAAGTTCCTTGTTCATAGTCTTGTCTACAGTGACCTTTCCATACTTGAAGTGTATGGCATCCGATTCCTCAATGCTCTGGATAATGTTGAAGTGTTCTGATTTTATCTCGGCGGGCCCAGAAGAGGTGTGCAGCTGGTAATAGCCACTGAGCTCTACGCTCTTACGTAATTCTTCGGCGTTCGCACCTTTCAATGCTTCTGCAACAGCCTGTGCGTTCGCTTTGAAAGCAGGGCCCAGCTTGGCAAAATTGGGCACCACTGATTCCTTCGCGCCCTTTGAAATTTTCAGTATCAGCTTCTTGGTATTGGTATATTCTTCGATGATGTTCGCCATTCGTTCCGCGGAGTTGAAGTTGCCCTCGCTTTTCAGCTCCACAGTCGCACTCACTATCGGCCATCGCAGCTTCACTCCCGCCTTCTCCCTGCTGCTGAGTATTGCGGTTATCGTTTCTGTTGCAACCGCAAAGTCACCTTCAAGATCGTGATTTATCAAATCGTCGTTGTACTTGGGCCACCTGTCGAGGAAGACGCTCTCGCTTGCTTTGTAATGCTCGATGTAAAGTTTCTCCGATAGGAACGGCGCAACGGGCGCAAGAACGAGGATGGTGTTGTACATTATGTTGTTTATGAGGTCTATAGTCGCCTTTGCCTTCGCCTTTGTCGAATCGAGTATCTTCTTTTTTGCAAGCTTGAGATAGAACCTGCTGAAATCCTCCACGACAAACGCAGTTATGGCATTGACCGCATTCTGTATCTCGTAATTTTCGAACCCTTCCGTCGCATCCCTTATCACGCTGTTGAGCCGAGAAAGTATCCATGCGTCCTGTGGATCAAGGCTTGAGGCGGTTCTGTATTTCCTGACCTTCCTTGGAGTGTACTTTATCGCACTGGAATAGTCATTGACAAGGTTCGAGATGTTCTGCAGCGTTATCAACATGCCCTGCATGTCCTCTATCTCTCGGTGCGAGAACTTGAGTATCTCGTGCGGTATGTGCGAGAGCATGAATGCTCGCGTCGCATCCATGGAATACTTGTTTATCAGCTCGTGCGCGGTGACATAGTTGCCCTTGCTCTTGTGCATCGCCTCCCCTTTCTCATCGACCACCCAGCCCTGCATGACCACGGTCCTATAAGGAGTCTTGCCGTAGGCTGCCACTGCAGTCTTCATCAGCGTCGCAAACCATCCCCTTATCTGGTCAGGTCCCTCAGTGACGAATGCTTTGGAGAAGTTGTCTCGGAATTCCTCGGGGGTGAGGCTTGCCGTGTGCGCAACTCCGGAGTCGTACCACACGTCGAAAACATCCTTGACCCGATGCATCTTCGAGCCGCACTTTTCGCACTTGAACTCGACCTCGTCGATGAAGGGCTTGTGCAGATTTTCGGAAGTGAACAGCATGTGCTCCATAGCGGATTCCTTCTTGAGGTCGGCAAAAGAGCCTATTGCCTTTTTCTCGCCGCACTGCTCGCATACCCATATCGGAATCGGTATGTCCCAGTACCTCTGCCTGCTTATCGCCCAGTCGGGCGCCTCCTCTATGCTGCCTACGAACCAGTCCTTCATGTCCTTTGGATGCCAATCGATCTTCTCGGAAACTTTCCTTATCTTGTTTTTGAGCTTGCTAACCTTGATGAACCACTGCTCTGTCGGCAGGTACACGAGCTTTTCGTGGCATCGCCAGCAGTGGGGGTAGTTGTGGCGCACCGAAGACTTGTAGACCATATGGCCATTTGCGTGCAGCTCGGCCTCTATCTCGCGGTTGGCTTCGTGTATAAGTGCCTTGCCAAAATACTTGCCTGCATCGGAATTGTATCTGCCATCCTGGTCTACTATTGAAAGCACAGGTATCTTGTTTGCCTTGGCGATCGCAAAGTCCTCGGGGCCGTATGCGGGAGCGATGTGGATTATGCCTGTGCCGTCATCCAAGCTGACCATCTCTTCGGAGAACAGAGGTCTGTGGTACTTCCTCATCTCCTTTTGCTTTGGCATCTGCTCTTCCAGCGGGCTCTCATAGAAGATCCCCTCGAGCTGTGAGCCATAGAACTCATCTAGTATTATTGCTGGGTGGTCTAGGAGCTGCATCACTGGCTCTAGCCTGTCTTTTGCCATTATCAGCTCCCTGCTCTCCACCTGGACGCGCACGTACCGAGCCTTAGGGTTCACCGCCACCGCCATGTTTGCAGGAAGCGTCCAAGGAGTCGTTGTCCAAATGAGCAGGTAAACGTTCTTGTCGCCCAGCTGTATTTTGGGCTTGGATTTTTTGGCGTTGATCTTAAATGCAACGTATACCGATGGGTCGGTGTCCTCCTGCTCTTCGACTTCTGGGCCCTTTGCAAGCACCGTTCCGCAATGGATGCAATACGGCATCACCTGTATCGCCTTGTACACGAGCCCCTTGTCGTATATCGCTTTGAAAACGCCCCAGCTCTTGTTTATGTAATCTGGGCTTGCGGGATTGTAGGCGTTGTCAAAGTCCATCCAGACGCCGTATCTCTTTGCATCACTTATCTGCTGGGACATGTGGCCCTTGTAGAGCTCTATGCAGGTCGCAAGGAACCTATCGACCCCGATCTTGGTCTCGATGTCCTTTTTTGATGTGAGCTGCAGCTGCCTCTCGGCCTTGTTCTCGGTTGGAAGTCCATGGACATCGAATCCTGCGCGGTTGAAAACGTCGAACCCTCGCATCCACTTGTAGCGCAGCACCGCATCTTTTCTCGTGTAGCCGCGCACGTGCCCCATGTGAAGCTCGCCATTTGCGTATGGAGGGCCTTCCAAAAAGAAGAATTTTTTCTTGCCCTTGTTCTTCTCCATGACTTTGTGCAATATCTTGCGCTCCTGCCAGTAGCCAAGTACTTCGTCTTCGATCTTGAAAAGCTCTGTATTGTGCATTTCGTACCAACCGGCAGGCAAGTGAATTTCTCTCCTCGTTCTTATAAATATTATGCAAGATAAAATGGTTATGCGAAGCGCTGACCTTACGACGCTTTTTCGGACTGCCCTGATATTTGTCATAGCATACATGATAGTTGTCAGGTTTGACGCCCTGACAACAGTTTTTGTCATAGCTGTGATGTTTGCCTTGGATGCGGTTGACGGCAAGCTTGCCAAGTGGGACAAAAAGAGGCTCGGAAGCGCATCTAAGTACGGGCCGAGGCTCGACGTCGCAAGCGATCGGATAATAGAGTACGTGTTTTGGATAGTATACTCCTTCCTTGGCGTGATACCGGTCTTCGTGCTGTTTCTAATAGTCATAAGGCACTCGTTTGTGGATGCGCTGATGGGGGCAAAGGGCACATCGTCCGTGATGAAGACGCGCATCGCAAGGATTCTTTATTCCTCTGACCTTTTCAGGGGTGGCGTGAATGTCGTGAAGTGGATAACCTTCTCCTATCTCGCGCTTGTCTACATATCGGGCTGGCCGCTCTGGATAGGATATGCGCTTACGGCGATACTCGTGATATACATAATGGTAAGGGGGATTGCAGAGGCATGGGAAGCCTTTGCGTAGCTGATTAGATGGATTATCGTGCAAAAAAAATAGTGATAGCAGACCTAGACGGCACGCTTGCTCCGAGCAAGAGCAGAATGGACAGTGAGATGTCAAGCCTGATAGTGGAACTGTTAGAGTACAAGGATTTCGCGGTAATAAGCGGCGGCAGATTCGAACAATTCCAAAAGCAATTTGTGAGCGGGCTGGAAAACAGGCCGGAGCGATTCTCTAGGCTGTATCTCCTTCCCACGTGCGCTACGGCGTTTTATAAGTTTGAAGAAGGCGAGTGGCAGAAAGTTTATTCCGAGGACCTTAGTTCGGAGCAAAAGGTAAGGATAATGCAGGCGTTTGAAACTGCGCTTAGGCAGGCGGGCTACCAAAAACCCGAAAAAGTCTATGGGCAGATATTGGAAGATCGCGGTACGCAGATAACATTTTCGGCAAACGGGCAGGAAGCGCCTCTCGAGCTAAAGACGGCTTGGGATCCAGACCAAAAGAAGCGGCTTTTGATAAAAAGCTATTTGGACAAACTCCTGCCGGAATTCGAAATAAGGGTTGGCGGGACAAATTCCATAGACGTAACCAAAAAAGGCATCGACAAGGCGTATGGGATAAGGAAGATCGAGAGCTACTTCGGCTACAAGATAGGGGAGATGTTGTTTTTGGGTGACGCACTCTTTGATGGAGGAAATGACTACCCGGTAAAGCAGGTCGGTGTGGACTCGATACAGGTTTCTGGGCCGGAGGATACGAAAAAAATCCTTAGGGACATAATAGCGGTTTCAAAAAAAGTGGCTTAGGCCGGTATCTGATCCGCTCTTTTCGCGTTTTTGACAATCTTTGCTATCTCTTCAAGGGTCTGTTCGGCTTCCTGGGCGGTCTTGGCGAGATCCTTGAGCACTTCCTTTATGTCCTTGCCAAGATATCTGTGGGTGAATCCGTACTTAATGTCATCCTTGCGCTTTGCTACCTCGCCCAGCGCTTTCTGCGCAGCTTCGTACCTAGCGGAGAGTATGTTTGCCTCGATTATCTGCATCTTGCCGGAATTTTTCAAACTGGTTATTTCCTTTTGTACGTTCATGCAAAATTGCTTTATTTTCGTCGTATTTAAAGCTAATCTATAGGTTTGTTGATTGTGGAATTTTGGCGCTTTTTGGCAGCAGGAATGCTATAAATATCTTGATATTCCATTGTTGTATTGAGTGCTGATTATGGGGGTTTTAGACTTATCCTGGACTGAAAAGTACCGACCTTCGAAGTTAGACGAAGTGATCGGCCAGCATGCGATAGTCGAGAGGCTCAAGACATTTGTTGGCGCAAAGACCTTCCCAAACATGATATTTGCAGGCAGCGCAGGTGTGGGCAAGACGACGTGCGCAATAGCAATGGCCAAGGAGCTGTATGGCGATAAGATAAACGAGGCGTTCTTAGAGCTCAATGCATCAGATACAAGGGGAATCGATGTCATCAGGGGAAAAGTCAAGGAGTTCGCACGGACGATTGCGCTATCAGGCGACATAATCAAGATCATCTTCCTTGATGAGGCTGATGCGCTCACCCCAGAGGCGCAGCACGCCTTGAGAAGGACGATGGAAAAATACAGCGCAACGACGCGTTTCATACTCAGCGCAAACTACGCAAGCAAGATAATCGAGCCGATACAGAGCAGGTGCGTTGTGCTTCGATTCAAGCCGCTCAGCGAGGATGAGATGCGAAACTACATACAGAGGGTCGAAAAGGGTGAAGGCATACAGGCGGATGAGAAGGCTGTCGATGCGCTCCTCTATGTGAGCGAAGGAGACCTTAGGAAGCTTACAAATGTCTTGCAGAGCGCGGGCTTTAATCGAAAGAAGGTAACTGACAAGGAGATATACGACATAGCTGCCAGGGCAAGGCCAAAGGAAGTCGCAGTCATGCTAAGGAGCGCGCTGGGCGGAGATTTCATGAAGGCAAGAGAGGAGCTCAACAAGCTGGTTCTTTCATACGGAATGTCCGGAGAGGACATATTGCTGCAGTGCTACAGAGAGGCACTAAGCCTTGATGTGCCCGATAAACTGAGGCTGCGGCTGATAAGTGCAATCGGGGACTACAACTTCAGGATCGTCGAGGGCGCAAACGACAGGATACAGCTCGAGGCCATGCTGGCAAGGTTCGCGCTGCTGGAAAAGGAGAAATAGATGGGAAGGCACATTTCGGTATGGGTACCTGATCCTGCAATCAAGCTAAGGATAACTGAGCTGGTCAGGGAGCATAAGAGCAACAGGGAAATAAGAGACGCTACCGGGATCACAAACGATAGGATGATAACTAGATACATTGATGTCATAAATTCCGAAAGCACAAGGAAAAAGCAATCGGGTAGCATGACAAAGGACGCACCTCTTGACCCCGAGATCAAGGCGGAGATTGGGCGCCTAGACAAGATCGGGCTAGGGCAGGGAAAAATTTCTGGGGAACTGTGGGCAAAGTATGGCGTAAGTATCCCCGATGGAACCATCGGCATCTACCTAGATGCGATACGCGGAGACAAATTCTCCGAGTCAAAGGAGAAGGCGGAGGAGGATGGCGGCGCAGTGGAAATTATTTTCAAAAAGCCAGTAAGGCTCGTAGCTGAAAAGGATGGCGCCCCTGCGACGAACTGATCACGCTTTTCTTGCAAAGACCAGATACGCCGTATGCCACAGCCCGGTGTTCGTTGGCCTCATGCCCTCTTTTCTGACCAGTATGTCCCTGACGATTACCTCTACTGTGTAGACGTCGTAAAACTTGAGCTTGTTGAGTGCAGATACGAATTTTTTGACCTGCTCTGCATTTGGCAGGTAGCCAACGACGCTGCCGTCCTTTTTCAGCGCCTTGTGGGCGTTCTTCAGCGCCTTCTCAGACCCAGGCAGATCGAGCGTCACGATGTCGACGTTCTTTTCAGTTATCTTCTTGGTGACATCGCCCTTCTTGAGCGTGAGGTTTTCAAGCCCCAGCGCCTCCTTGTTCTTCTTTGCGATTTCAAGGAAGTCTTCTCTTAGGTCGTAGCTGTAGACCTTATGAGCGATTGATGCTAGTGAAACTGCGAGCCATCCGCTGCCGGTCCCGGCATCGACGCAGACGCTCTGCTTGTTGGCACCGGTGTAGGCGATGATTATGCCGATGTCCTTTGGGAGTATTACCTGCGGGCCCCTCTTGAGCTTACGATACATCTTTGGGTAGATAAACATATTCTCACTTCTTCTTTGGCGCTCTAGGCGTTTTAGCCCTTTCCTTAGTTGCAGTTTTCTTTGCCGCCCTCTTAACTTTCTTCGCCTCGGGCCTGGCTTCCTCTTTCACCTGCGCAGCGGTCTTGACCTCTATGCTTTCCTCCTTGGGCTTTCCCCAGTCCTTCTTTGTCTGGCAGTTCGGATCAAGGTCCATCTCAAAGGGCCTCTTGCCCTTCCTAAAGACCTTGACATACGGCGTGTGGCAGAATTCACACACCTTCTTTGTCGGAACAACCTTGGCATATTGTGGCAGCGGATATGTGGTACTGCAATTGGGCCAGTTAGAACACGACACGAACTGCTTTCCAATCTTTGACCTCTTTACCACAAGATTGCCGCCGTCTGTCGGGCACTTTCCCAAAATATCTGCCATCTCGCTCTCCTTTAGGCCTTCTGCAAGTGCGGCACCGATCTTCCTCTCGTTCTCCCTGAACTTCACAATGAGTTTTTGTATTATCTCCTTGCCCTCGTTTATCACGGCGGTTTCTTGTATCTGGCCCTTGATGATCTTCTCCATGTCGGCATCGAGCTGCTTTGTCAGGTCTTCCTCGACAATGTCCGGCAGGTTCTCGTGCAGCGCCCTATAGACAGACATGCCGTATTCTGTAACTTCTATCATGCCCCCCTTGACATACTCCCTCTTGAAGAGCGTCTCGATTATCTCCGCCCTTGTCGCCTTTGTGCCCAGCTCCTTCTTTTCTAGAAGCGAGATCAGGCTCGCCTTGGAATATCTTGACGGCGGCTTTGTCTCGCCCTCCTTTGCCGCAATCTTGTCCGGCTTTACACTCTCGCCGACTTCAAACACCGGCATCTCCTTGTCCTCGCCATAGAAATACGGCTGGTAGAACTCTATCCAGGCCTTGTCCTTGTAGAGCTTGCCCTGCGCCGAGTATTTTTCTCCGCTCGCATCCAAAGTAACGGCAGTCATCTCTACGGTAGCGTAGTTGCCAAAGCATGAGAGGAACCTTTTCGTTATAAGGTCGTAGACATTTTCCTCGTCGGTCGTGAGGCCCTTGGGCTCAACCCCGGTCGGGAATATTGCAGGGTGCGCCTCGTCCTCCTTTGCGCCCTCGTTCGGCCGAAACATCTTGCGCTCGATTAGGTACTCTGCTGTCCTCTTGTACCTCGGGTTCTTTGCAATGTCTCCTATTATCTTAGGGAGATTGAGCGTGTAAGGCAGTTTCTGGGATGAAGTTCTAGGGTAGGACGTGTACGTCTTTTCGTAGAGCGATTGCGCGATCGCAAGAGTCCTCGATGGATCCAGTTTGAGCACCTTGCTGGCTTCCACCTGCAGCGATGTCAGATCGAACGGAGGGTACGGCCGCAGCTTGCTCTCTGTTTTGTTGACAGCCTCTACTGCGACCGAGCCGCCTTTTGTCGTTGCAAGGATATTGTCTGCAGCTTCTTTCTCAAAAATATTGCCCTTTGTATTCGTGAATTCTACCCCCTTGGCCTTCACGACCACCTGCCAAAAAGGCTTGGGGACGAATTTCTTTATCTCCTGCTCTCTTTGTGCAAGTATCGCAAGCGCAGGCCCCTGCACCCTGCCGATGCTGATTATTTTCTTAACTCCTGTTGTGAGCAGCGCGTGCATGAGCGCCCTGCTCATGTTTATGCCCCACATCCAATCCAATGTGTGCCTTGCCTCTCCTGCCGCGAAGTTGCCGGCATCGAACTTCTCCACTTTTTGGTAGGAATCGATTATGTCCGGCCTTGTCGTTGTAGAGAACTTCATCCTGGCGATTGCCGCATCGGATATCTGCGCATTGGCATCGCCCTTTGTGACAAATTTTATTATGTTTGTGCCGATCACCGTCCCTTCGATGTCGTAGTCGCATGCGTTTATGAAGTAGCTGCATTTCTTTGCGATTATCTCGATTGTGTCGAGATACTTCTTTGTGAAGTAGGAGGATTGGTTCTGCTTGTATGAAGGAATCCATTCGACGTTGAAGACCGGAAAGCCCGATTGGCCCTCCTTTTGCCTTATTGTGAAGAGGTGGCCGGCTGCGGCAACTATGTAAAGCGTGTCGTTGCCGTTTGCAATCTCATAGTATGGAACGCCGTTTATCGTCTTGCGCTGCGGTGCGCCGCTGGGATCGAGGGCTATTGCTACCCTCAGCGCTACGCTGGGCTTCTCTGCGATTATGAGCTTGTTCATCTAATCCTTACTTCTTCCTTGCCCTTCGCGGCTCTTCTTCCGATCTTGAGAGCGCGTAGGTGATGTAGAAGCCGAACGCTACAGCTATTATTGCTATTATGTAGAACAGCAAGCTGCCACCGGTGTATACGAATGCCGCTATAGCTGCCGCGCTGAGCACAACGACGGCCATAGCAGAAATGACCGACATCTTCTCCTTTTGTGACAAATCTGGCATGTTACTTCAGATATTCTGACTTACAAAACTCTAAATAACTTCTATGGGATAGCCATTTACGCAAGCTGGTCCCTTGGCCCTCAATCTCCTTTACATAATTGTATTGACGCTCATATCCGCGCTTATGATAGCATATGCGCAGTTTGTCTTCAAGACGCAGATGCCCAAGTTCGGGATGAACACCAGGGAGATCGTCGCAATACTTAGAAACAAAAAGATACTCACCGCAGGAGTGATATACGTCATCAGCCTGCTGATATATCTTGGCGCGCTGAGCTTCGGGCAGCTTTCGATCGTCTACCCAATCTTTGCCAGCGTCTTTGTTTTCGTTATGCTTGTATCTAGGCACCTTCTCAAGGAGCTGATGAGCCCTGTGAGGGTGCTGGGATTGATACTGATAATAAGCGGGATAGTGCTCACCGCTCTTACTTACGGGATGTGAATGAACAAGCAGACAATCGAGAAGGAGAAGCGAATCGCATTCGCGCTGGTGCTTGTTGTCAGCACGTTCCTAGGCGCAGTCGGGCAGCTTTTCTTCAAGATCGGCGTTTCGTCTTCGCTCATCGGCGCGATCGAGTTCATAATCGCGGGGTTCGTGGTTTACGGGATATCTACGCTGATGTACTTCTACGTCCTGGGAAGGACGCACCTGAGCTGGGCTTATAGCTTCGGGGGCCTCAGCTACATCTTCACTGCGATGCTTGCATTCTCGGTGCTCGGCGAGGCGATACCTACGATGCGCTGGATCGGGGTTATTGTGATTGTTGTTGGCGTTGCGCTTATCGGCGCAAGCTAAGAAACAGAATGCTTTATCTGGTTATCTTGTACGACTTTACATTCTCGTAGAGCTGATGCGCTGCCTTGTTCTTCTCGAAGTACTCCCTCGCCGGCTTTATCTGCTCTTCCAATTTTGCCGCAACGAAGGATTTGAGATCCATCGGGTGCAGCTTTCCAGTCTTGTACGATTCAACAAGTTCTGCGTACGAACCTGCCTCGAGGTTGCCGCCGAATTTCTGCGGCCTCTCTATGGTTATCGGCTCGGCTTTGTCCTCTAGGAGTATTAGGTCCAGGTAGTTAAAGAGTGGATTGCCATCGACGATCTTTTCAGGGCAGTATGCGCCGTTGACCTTGGACTTTATCTCATCGTACGTATCGTGCATGTATATTGCGCTCTTTGGATTTGACTTGGACATCTTGAAATCTATTAGTGCCTCCTTGTCTGTCTGGTCTACCCCTTGGGGGATTCCTTGCAGGCCCATCACCAGGTGGTGGTGAACGGCAACAGGCTTTTTCCAGCCATACTTCTCGGCAACCTCCCTTGCGAGCATGTTTGCGCGCCTCTGCTCCATTCCCAGCTGGCAGAGGTCTATGCCCATGTGAAATATGTCGGTTACCTGCATTGCAGGGTAGAAGAGCTGACCAACGCTCAGCTTATCACCCTCCTTGCGCCCCATTATCGTTATCGCGCGCTTCATTCTATCCATCGTCGTTGCCTTACCCACATGCATGAACCTGTCCCAGTAGTCTATGTCATCCATTATGTCCTTGGCCCAGACCACCTCGACCTTGCTCGTATCGATGCCGCAGGCCTTCCATACCTCTATGAAGTACTTGCCCGCCTCCCTGATGTGCTCTAGGTCCCCATCGAGCTTGTTGTTGAGGAACGCAAAATAGTCAGCGAGATATAGCTTGAACTTTATGCCGACAGAGAGCATCTTCTTGAGATTTCTTGCGCGAAGAAGCCCGAAATGTATCGGTGCGATTCCGGATGGCTCGAACCCGTCGTATGCGACAGGATGCGCATTGCTTTCGAACAGCTTTCTGAGCTCCTCTTCGGTAACGATCTCCTGCGCAAAGCTCTTGAGCGTCGATATTTTCGTCTCTATATCCAACCGAGCACCGAGATAATGATTGACTATATCTGCGCAAGATTTATAAGTCTTAACAGATAATATCCTGCAACGGCGTTTAGAGCATTTTCTATTACCTTCCCCACCCTCTAAACGCTTTTCTCCTTAATTTTTTGCCCTGTTCCGCTATTCCCCTACTTACGGATATCATTTTGTCCTCGAAAAAGAGAAAAGGTATTTATACTCAACCAGTTATCTAATATAGTATCCTTATGAAATTCAAAACGACTTCTGACATAACGATTCCGGAAAAAACGATAGACCAGATTATCGGCCAGGAGAACGCCGTATCTATTGTGAAAAAGGCTGCAAAGCAGCACAGAAACATTCTACTCATAGGACAGCCAGGAACCGGAAAGACTATGCTTGCGCAGGCGATGGCAGAGCTCCTTCCTTCAACTGCGCTTGAGGACGTCCTTGCATACAGAAACGTGAACGATGAGAATAGGCCGGTGATCAAGGTGGTGAAGACCTACCCCGAAAAGATCGAGGCCGGAAAGCCGCTGCCGGATGGCCAGGGAAGGCAGATTGTGCAGAAAGAAAAGCTCAAAGGAAGGCTCGAGAGCGGGCAGGGCAATAGGAGCATAGTGCCGATCGTGCTTGCAGTGGTCGTCATTCTCTTCATATTATCCATATCTAATATCTTCACAGGCTACGAGATAATCGTGCTCGCAGCGCTCATACTTGGCGGGCTAATCTTTGGTTCCATGGCGCTGTTCGTCGGAGGACTTAGCAGGAGGGTAGGGATACTTCCGGGAATGTTCGAATCCAGCGAGCCAAAGCTGATAGTCGACAACACCGGCAGGGAGCATGCCCCGTTCATAGACGGAACCGGCTCTAAGGCGGGAAGCCTCTTTGGCGATGTCAAGCACGACCCGCTGCAGTCTGGAGGCCTTGGAACGCCACCACACCTACGAGTTGAGAGCGGCGCAGTGCACAAGTCCAACCACGGGGTCCTTTTCATAGACGAGGTAGCAAACCTAGAAGCTAGGTCGCAGCAAGAACTACTCACTGCGATGCAGGAGAAGAGGTATTCGATAACAGGGCAGAGCGAACTCAGCTCCGGAGCTATTGTCAAGACAGAACCGGTGCCGTGCGATTTCATTCTTGTTGCAGCAGGAAACCTCCAAGACATCCAAAAGATGCACCCGGCACTCAGATCCAGGATCAGGGGATATGGATATGAGGTGTACATGGAGGACACGATGGATGACACGCAGTCGAACCGTGACAAGATATTCCACTTCATAGCACAGGAGATAAAGAAGGACGGAAAGATTCCGCCTTTCGACTACGATGCATGCATGGAGATAATAGAGGAGGCAAGAAGGAGAAGCGGCAGGAAGAACAAGCTCTCTTTGATACTTAGGGACCTCGGCGGATTGATAAGGGCCGCAGGGGATATTGCAATGGAGCACGGAAGGAAGGTTGTGACAAGACAGGATGTCATCGATGCAAAGAGGCTCGCAAAGCCAATTGAGGCGCAGTTCGTAGAGCAGTCGCTTGAGTACAGAAAGGACTACAAGGTGTTCAACACTACAGGATTCGGGATCGGAAGGGTCAATGGACTTGCAGTCGTAGGCTCGTCATATCTTAGCGCGGGAATAATAATTCCGATAGTAGCCGAGGTCACGCCTGCAAGCTCTCGGGCAGAGGGCAAGCTGATTGCAACCGGCAAGCTCGGAAAGCTTGCGCAGGAAGCAGTCAAGAACATCAGCGCAGTGATAAAAAGGCACATGAGCCGTGACATTGCAAGCTACGACATACACGTCCAGTTCCTGCAGACCTACGAGGGAGTGGAGGGAGACAGCGCAAGCATCTCTGTGGCAATCAGCGTGATATCTGCAATGGAGGGCATACCGGTCGACCAGTCGGCGGCAATGACTGGCTCTCTGTCAGTTAGGGGCGACGTGCTGCCCGTGGGCGGCATAACCGGCAAGGTAGAGGCTGCAATCGACGCAGGAATGAAGAAGGTAATAATACCTAAGAGCAACATAAACGACATCTACATCGACAAGGCAAAGCTGCGCAAGATCAAGGTAATACCGGTCAGAAACATTGCAGATGTGATAGAGTATGCGCTAAAGAAGAGCTCGAGGCGCGATGCGATAATTCGGGAGCTGAGAAGGTACATGAGTGCGGATTATAAGGAGAAGCCTCCGATAAACGGCACAAGCGGCAAGAAGTGATCCTGTGAAAAAGCCTGAGAAGCCTGCAAAGGACGCAAAGAGAGAACTCGAAACGATGGGGAACAACATCGTAGGCGACATAAAGAAGGGCGAGAACCCGAGCTTTGTCGCAACGACTAGGACCCGCTCAAACATAGTATACGATCAAAAGGAGGGGTATCTGAGGCTTGGAAAGGCAGAAGAAGAGAGGAGCTTTCTCAACGTCGCGCAGAGCAAGAAGTTCATGCAGACTATGGCGATTGCTGCAAAGTGCCACAAGTTTTTGACAGAAGGCCTCCACACTACAATAAGGGGTCTGTTTTATCAGCTCAAGTTCTCTCTCGGCGAGGACGTTGATGAGAGCTTGTTCGAAGAGCAATCGGAATCAAACCCCTTAATTGAGGACCTTGAAGTTTCGCTCGGAGTGAAGAGGGAGGACCTGAACCTCAACGCGAACAGGAAGGGAGTGCTTGCAGGCAGCATGAAAGTAGTTGATACGTTCGGAAACGAAAAGGTCAACATAGACTGCAGCAAGATGGGAAGATCAGGCTGGCAGATACCAAGCGATGTCGACAATGACATAGAGTTCGTTGACGTAAAGGCAAAGTACGTACTTGTGGTAGAGAAGGATGCGCTCTGGCAGAGGCTCAATGAGGATCAGTTCTGGAAGAAGGAGAACTGCATACTGCTAACCCCGCAGGGGCAGGCGTCAAGAGGCACAAGAAGAATAATTCGAAAGCTCGCAGACAAGGGCATACCGATATACGTCTTCACGGACTCCGATGCATGGGGATGGTACATCTACTGGACGATAAAGACCGGCAGCATTAACCTTGCATACATTGGAGGCGATGTCGCAACGCCTGAGGCCAGATTCATAGGCGTCACGATGTCGGACCTAGACAAGTACACATTCCTAAACAAGCTCACGATCGCAGCGTCCGAAGTGGACGTGAAGAGGGCACAGGAGATGCTCAACTACGAATGGATAAAAAAGCACAAGGAGTGGGTCACAGAGCTTGAGAGGATGATAAAGAGCAAGAAGAAGCTCGAGCAGGACGCCCTGCAGGGCCCAAGGCTCACTTTCGTGGGCGAATACATAAAGGACAAGGTAAAGAACAACGAGGTACTGCCGTAGCCCGAGCTATTTTTGCTGATAGCTGGACTTGGGGAAGAGCGTGTTTATTATGTTGGTTATTACGCGCACTATGACCGACTGGTTTGAGGCTGTTTGCGTTATGGTCACGTTGACCTGGCCGGATGCGGAGTTATAGCCGGATACAGAGTTGTAATTTGTAGCGATTTGGTTGACCGTGGCGGTGTTTATGGGGATGGCAAAGCTGTTTGTGGAGAATATCGACACTATCCGATTAACGATCGCAGTCACGATGCTGCTTGTGCTTGGCTGCTGTGATGTCGCCTGGCTGGCGCTTCCCGAAGCGGCAGATGATTGAGGGGCGGTTGTTTGCGGTATTGTTGTCGTCAGTGTTGACACTGCAGTTGTAGTCGGCGTATTTGCAGAGGCGCTTGTTTGTGAAGTAGACGGCGCGGTTGTGACAGAGGCAGTGTTGCTCGCGATTGCTGTTGTCGTAGAGGTCGCGGCAATGGTAGTCGTTGTTAAGGCAGTCCCGCTCAGCAGTGCGAATACTTGCGCAGACCATGAGCTTGATGAGACGCTTGAGCTGTTTGTGCTTCCGACGCCGATAGACAGGTTCTGGAATGATTGCTTGCTGTTCTGGTTGACGCTTAGCAGGTCAAAGAGCACGCCCCCTTTGTAGATGGCAAATGCCGCACCGCCAGAGCTACCGAGCGCCTGGAAATTGATCGTGTATTGGCCGCAGCTCATGTTCTGGCCGAGATACATCGTCTGGTAAGAAGATAGGCACTGGAGCGCATTTTTCGAGACGGTGTTTGACTGCGGCACGGTGGTTGTTGCCGTTGTAGTGGTAGTTGGCGTGCTGCCCGCCTGTGGAACTGTTATTACCGAAGAGAAGACAACATTTGCTCCAGACATCCCGATTCTGAGCAGATGCGTTGCATCAAGACCGGAGAATGCCACTGCATTCGGCTTGCCGTTTATCGAGACTTGTCCCGAGTACGTGCCAGAAGATCCTCCGCCGGACTGAGTTATCGCAAAATAGAGGGAATATGTGCTGTAAGCAGGATATGAGAATGACATTGAGCCGCCAGAAGATTGGGTTTGTACGCTCCAGAGGGCAGAGCTGCTGTTGGCATACGCGCCGTATCCGAGATACGCCCCGGGATAGCCGCTAAATACCTCCCAATACCTGGCCGTGGGATCCTGCGCATCGGTAGCGTTTACCTTAAACGGGATGGTTGAGCTTGCAGATACGGTGTTGGAAGATGAAGTGGAATTTGTCTGCTTTACAGTGGTTGTCAGTGCAGTGGTGGTGGCGGTAGTGGTGCTCGTTGTTGCTGTCGAGGTTGTTACCGTCCCAACGAATACATACACGTTTATCTTTGCCCAACTCTGTGATGAAGAAAGGCCGGCGAATGTGCTGCTAACGTTCACTGACCCGTAGTCCTGGCAGCATGTGGTGAATGGGGCATTCTTTCCTGGCAATATGTTGAGCGATTCTTGTAGCGCGCCGTTGTAGTATATCCCGAAGATTCCTGACGAAACCCCGCTGCTATTAGCTGCGCCGAGATTCTGCAAAACGACGGTCAGAGGACCGCACGTTATGTTCCTGCCCACATACACGACCACGTAGGGCGTCGTACATGAAATCGGCAGCATCGTGGTTGTCTGTGTCGACGTGCTCACTGTGGAGGTTGTTGCAGTTGTTGTAATGCTGTTTGAGGGTATTGTGGTTGTAGGTGCGGTGGTTGTCGAGCTAGACACTGTTGTGCTTACGGTAGTTGAGACTGTTGTCGAAATCGTGGATGTTGTGGTCGGCTCATTGAACCATACTCGACCGTTAGAATATGTTCCGCCCCTGACCACGACGGTTATGTTGGCAATACTTATGCCTGCAATGTTAATCGCCTGCCCGATCCCGTATGGCCCATACACCTGAAAGCCGCCCGCGGTAGTTTCGGTAAGAAATGTTTGTGGATTTGTGTAGCTGCTATTTCCAACGACAGTAACATTGATTATATCTATAGAAACATTAGCTATGTTGGTCGCTTGCCCCTCACCATATGGGCCGAACAATGATGCTGAAAGAGTGCCCATTATCGCCAGGGAAAACAGAACGGCAAATGTCATTTTTATGCTAGCTCCCATGCATCCCATTTGGTCTCGGCAACCAATCCTTATATACATTTACCATGGGAGCGTTCCGAGCTCCCTAAGGCCTATCTTCTCAAGCGCCTGCGACGGGTTGTAGTAGTAGTCGCGGCAGAACTGATTGATTCCTTTGAGGTCCCTAACTCCCATCTGGTTGAGCTTTTCAAGTATTTTTGCCCTCCTCTGCTCCTCGATTATTATTTCAGAAGGCGGATAGCCTGTGAGCTTTGCGAGCAGGTCGCGATACGTCACGCTCGGCAGGATGTTTGAGCTCTTGTGGGTCTTATAGTCGTAGAGATAGAGGTCAGACAGAAGCACCTGCGTCTCAATCCCCGATATCTCAGATATCTGCGTAATCTTTCTGACCATCTTGCCACCCTCCTCGACCTGCGATATCATGATTATCGCGTCAATCAGAGGTATTATGTCCCTCTCTATGTCCATAGGCGTGTGTTGCAGCCTGGTTATAACATCCCTTGCATTGCTTGCGTGGATAGTTCCCATCGAGATCTTTCCGATGTTCATCGCAGTCATCATGTCCTGCGCCTCGCCGCCCCTGACCTCTCCTATCATGATTATGTCAGGGCGCATCCTAAGCGAATTCTTGACGAGGTCCTGCATGTTGAGGTCCATGCTCGTCTCAAGTCTTACGCAGTTCTCCTGCGTCTCTGTGTTGAGCTCGTATGTCTCCTCGATGAGCACTATCCTCTCCTCGGGCCTAAAGAAGCTGAACATCGCATTGAGCAGCGTCGTCTTTCCGCTCGCAGGCATCCCGCCGATTAGGAGGTTTGCAGGCCTTATCTTAAAGCCGTCCATGTACAGCCAGAGCCTTGCCGCTACTGCGTAGTTGAGCTCGCCGCGATTTATCAAATCGATTATGCTCAGGGCCTGCGGCTTGAAGTTCCTGATCGTGATATCTGAGCCCAGCGGTGAGTCTACGACGTTGACCCTCGAGCCGTTGGGAAGGTGGATGTCGTAGATCTTTGCATTGCCGGTCTGGTTGGTGATGTACATCTTGAGCTTCTTGACCAGAAGATCGAGCTCCTTCTTGGTCTTTATCGATTCTGGCGCCCTCACCTGGCCTGCGTTGCTGGTGTAGAGGAAGATGTTTGAGGTGTTGTTGACCATTATGTCCTCTACGTTCTCATCATAGAGGTACTTGTCTATAGGCGCAAAGAACGATGCCTCCTTTATCAGCATGTTAACGTCGTCTTCTGTGGCTGCGAGGTTTATCGACTTGGCAGCAGCCCGAATCGCAGCTTCCCGATCGTTCTTTTCAGTATATCTGCTGAGCTTCTCGCTAAGCGAATCGAATACCGCGTATTCGAAGTTGTAGAAATCGCTCTCGTTCATGCAAACTGCGCCGAGCTATAATAAAAATCGCAGATTATTAAAGCTTGCAGTCAGGCGCGTATGATCGTGCATTCTGCTCCTTCCTTGTCGAGCAGAATGTCTCTGAGCAGGCCGGGCTTGTTTCCGTTCGCTATGTAAACTGTCGTCCCTGCGAACTTTGCCATCAAGTATGCAAGCTCCACCTTGGTGCCCATGGCCCCTGTCAAGTTCTCCCTGCCCGTGGCCTTGCCTGCCGATAGTTTTATGACCTCTTGCACGTTGCTTGAATCTATTATTGGTATGAGCTTTGCATCCGGATTTGTCTTGGGATTCGAATCGAAGACTCCTGCGACGTCGGTGACAAGCACTATCTTCTTTGGATGCAATTTGAATGCCAACGGCAAAAAGACGCTTTCTGTGGATGCGACGTGTATGCCATTTGTGGCGTCGAGCAGCACGTCGCCGTGCACGACCGGCGTCAGCCCCTTGTCGAGCGCGATGTTTATGCCCGAGCACCATGCCTCCTGTATCTGCCCGTTGTTCGAGTACATTATGTTGGATGGGTGGAACGGGAAGGGCCGCAGACCGACCCTCGCCAGCCTGTCGACGATTATTGAATTGATGTCCTTGAGCGCGACTTGCGTCATGGCTATGGCCTTTGAGCTCTTCCTCCTCAGCTTGTAGAATACGGCTGCGTCGTGCGCAAATGAGCCCCCTCCATGCCCCTGAAGCAGTGAGAATCCCGTCTCCTTTTTGGCGCGTGCTTCCTCGCTAACTAGCCGCTTTATTGTCTTTATCCTTGCGGTAAACGGATTATTTATCTCGGTTATGACGCTGCCGCCGAGTTTTACCATCACAAGTTTTCTTTCCTTATGCCCCATTTCCCCTCTACTAATATCACTTTTCTGATATAAAAATCAGCCAGTTTCCCTTGGCGCAACTTATGCGATTACCTTTGTGCCATTCGTTTCTCCTGAGATGAGAAGTTTCTCTATGACTCCGGGCTTGCCCGCGTTGACTATGTACCCGATGGCCCCGGTGCGCTTCACCATCTCGTATAGGAGCTCGAGCTTCGTCTTCATTCCGCCGGTAACATCAACCTTCCTTGCACCGCCCACCCCCAAGAGGATTGCATCTATGTTGCTGGCGTCTATGAGCGGCACGAGCTTGGCGTCGGAATTCGCCGAAGGGTCCCTGTCGAACACCCCGTCCATGTCGGTTCCGATTATTATCTTGTCCGGCCTTATCCCTGTCGAGAGGAACCGAAACACCTCCTCTGTGGATGCTATTGAGACGCCCTGCTTGCCGTCGAACATCACATCGCCATGCACAATTGGGACAAAGCCGTTGTTTATCGCAATCTTTATCCCCTCGAGGTTGCCGCCGACTATCTTGCGATCGTGGCTATGCGCAAAGCTCGATGGGGCGAAAGGATAGGGATTGAGCTCTAGGTCTGTTGCCGCATCGACCACGATTGTGTTGAGCTGGCGCATCGCTGCATGCGTCTTCACATGTCCCTTGGCGCCCTCCTTGCCTTTGAGGCCTTCGTGCAGCATGTGCTCTTTTGCGATTATATGCCCGAATGAACCTCCGCCGTGGCCGATCACCAAGCCGAAGCCCTTTGAGAGCTTTGCCTTCTTTATCTCGCCGAGCAGCCTCTCTATCTGATCCTGCCTATGCGTCGAGGGCTTGGAAGTGTCAGTTATTACGCTGCCTCCGAGCTTGATGAAATAGAGCTCTTCACTCATTTGTCACAACCTTGTTGGGATCAGCGCTGCGCCGACTTGAAGAGGAGGGGCAGGGTTTTCGTGCTCAGCTCAGAGAGCTGTGAAGCAGTCAGCTTGCCTTTTGCATCGGACTTTATCTTCATTGAGACATCCTTTACCATCTGGCTTACCTTGACTCTTGGGAAGAAGCCGAATAGGATCTGCTTTTCGTATTCCGCAGTCTTGCCCTCCTTGGAGTAGTCGTACTCCAAGACGACCTTGACTGGGGTCTTGTTGTCCCTTAAGACCTGTATCATGCCGTCCGCCTTCCTTATTTCGTAGCTGTTCTTACCCACAGATATGCAATTGAGGTCCTTTGTCTGGTTCACTATTATT
>JAGWHG010000050.1 GCA_028866975.1 Microcaldota archaeon
CTTGGCAAAAGGCAACCCTAAGGTTGCCACTCAGACTCCCCCCATCGTGCTTTCGCACAGTGTGGAGTTTGCGCGCCTGCTGCACGCCGTAGCGCTAGGGCCCTTGTCTCAGTGCCCTTCTCGGGGCTCATACTCCCATATCCCCTACAGGTCAAAGGTATGGTGGGCCATTACCCCGCCATCTGCCTGATCTGACGCAGTCTCATCGTGGGGCGGTGGCGCTGCAATTTGCGCTCCTTTAGACTAAAAATCCTTCCAGATATCTTAGTCTATGGCGTATTAGCCACAATTTCTCGTGGTTGTCCGCCTCCCCATGGTAGATTGACTACGCGTTACTGAGCCGTGTGCCGCCCAACGAAGCCGTTGAGCAAGACTTGCATGGCTGTCGGAATCTGATAGCAGTTCCCTCCAGCAGCATCGACTGGAGTTATTCATGTCGATGTGTTGGAAAAGTACAGTTTATAGTCTGTCGACTTAACTTAAGCAATTGTGCTCCTTGAAATTCCTCAAGACTACATCCAACCGCAAAACGCGGTTTTTACAGCGCATATGCTCTCAGCGTGGAAAATTCCTAAGGAACTTTGCCGAGGATAAAGCGCTGTAAATCTAATAATAGTTGGAATTAGTATTTAAACCTTGCTGAGAATACCTGCACAAAACCAATATTAACCATCACACCGATTAACAAACATGGCAAAGCAGACATTTACGCTATCTTATCGGCTCGTCCAAAACGATGCAACGGCAAAGTCGCCCCTGCCAAAGTACGCAGCCCAGGTGATCGAGTTCCCGGGAGTTTTCCTGCAGGGGACAAAGGAGGCGATAAGGCGTGATGCGCCAATGGCAATCACGGAATTTTTCGAGGTGTTTCCAGAACAGAAGGAAAAACTCAAAGACCTCCTAAAGCTTGAGCGTCGCACTGCCCCGCCCTCATGGAATGTAATAGGCGAGGAGAAATTTACAATAGAAGTTGAGATAGCCGAACCACAAATAAAAACAGCAGGCATGGAAAACGGGGAAAAAGTGAGAATAGGACTGGATGCGCTTTTCGGCGTGAGAAGAAATCCTGCATATGGCAAGTGGTCGGAGAAGGAGACGAATTGGTCTGCGGCTGATGATAAGATCATCGAAGAAGTTTTGGGCAAAGGGTCAGTTCCGCTCCCGACGTCACTACGGCACTATGAGGAATCCCTTAAGGGGGATAGGGTAAGGGATGGCATTGACGCGCTTGCCGTAAAAAAGAATCCTGCATACGGGAAGTGGACAGAGGAGGATACTAACTGGGGGCCTAAGGACGATGCTTATCTTGCAAGCCTGATGGAAAACAGCACAGGGAGCACGCGCTCATCGCTGCAGGACCTAGAAGACCTGCACAGATCTCTTAAGTACTAAAGAGAGTACAAAACAATAGTGCACGCTTAAATAATCGGCAAGCCGACCACCTTTGTGAGCAAATGGCAAAGCTGAAAAAGAGTGGAAAAGTCGAATTAACGCTACAGATATACATCAAGAACGATGATCTCCCAAAGGACAATCCGGACTATCTTGGGATAGTGCGAAAAACCCTGCCTTCAATACAGGTGGGAAATATCGACTACGTAAGGTACATCACCCCGCTGCTCGCCAAAGCGTCAATGAAGCTTGAGGCAAAGGCCCAGACGAAGAACGGATTTACAAAAGAATCCAATGCGTTCTTCAAGGAGTTTGTCAGAGACAAATGCCCATATGGCGTAACGTTGGTAAGCGAAGAAAACTTCGTTGTAGACTTGTCAAGCAAGAGGAAATAGTGTACGCATGGTTGCCAAGATAACCAATTCGGATTTTACTCCGCAGACGATAACAAAGTTCAGGGAGCTTGCGAACAAATACCTGCACGGCGACAAGAGCACGATCCTTCAGATCAAGACTCTGATACCAGACAAAGACAAGCAGGAATTCCTTGTCCTGCACTACTCCGATTTCGAGCACGACGGAAAGATTGCATTTCTAAGCGAACTGCGCAAATAACTATTCAAGCTCTGCAGAGAAGAGGAATATCCTCTCAAAAAGGCTCTTCACACTCGCAACTTTTCTTACCTTGTATCCTAGTGCCGCACTCTCATCAATGAAATCCGGTATAGACCCCAGGCTGCTTTCAACAATCAGAACTTTTGAGGATTTCTTGAGATGCCTCTTTGCCTGTTTTAGGAAATTCAGCGACACCTCTATCCCCTTCTTGCCGCCTTCCCAAGCCCGAAACTCGTCCAGATGCAGCGAGAGGCCGCTTTTAAGGTAGGGTGCATTGAAAATTATGAGGTCAAATCTGCCCCTAACTTTTGAGAAGAGGTCTGTGTTTACGAACCTGCATTTCGCCCTAATCAGATCCCCGTTTATCCGTACATTGTCGCGCGCGTTGTCGATTGCATTGCGGTTTATGTCTGCGAATGTGACGCTGCGCACGTTCTTAAGCCTTGAGGACACAAGGCCGAGTATGCCCGTGCCCGTCCCCATATCGAGCACATCGGCATTCCTAAACGGCTTGAGGGCCTTTTCGATGTGCTTTGCAGCAAGAACCGAATCATCGCCTGGCTCATACACGGTGTACTTCTTGAGGATCTTTAGCCCCCTATAATCTATCATCTATATACATAGGGAAATTGGGCTTTTAGAATTAGTGGAACAGTCCGATTGACCCTGACTGCCGTTATTTCACATCATTTAAATAGCTTGCCGAACAGACGATATGTTGCGGCCATACCAGATTTGCTTTTGGATAGTTGCATATGGTGTCTAAATGGCAAGAACCGTTCTAAAGCCTCCGGCGAATGTTGTAAAGATAGAGGAGGCCAAGGAATGCCAGATACTTATCCGAAAAGTCGAGAAGGGCGACATAGCTGCAAGCTGGAACTTCATCAACTTCTACAGCGCGCGCAAGCAGCATAGGGTCCTTAGGGAAAACGGCATAAAGGACATCAAGACCTTCATAGAGTTTGCCGCAATGCAGGCAGAAAAATACGTTTTCACTACCTCGAAAAGATAGTTAGAGCGAGCCGCTGGATTCTCCTTTTGAAACGCCGCTTGCGACAATGTGGCCAAGCCTGAGAAGTTCGATTGATTTGGGGACAAACTTCTTTATCTCGGAAATCGGCATCCCGATGCTCTGGACATAGAAGCCTTCTATCTTGTTGAGCGACGTGTCTTTTGAAATCGAATTGAATACTGCAATTCTGTTCCTGTCGGAATATTTCTTTACCGCCTTTAGCATAAGGGTTCTTCTCGGCCTCTTCCTTGTTATTGCGATCAGCGGAATCTTAAGGGTCTTGTGCACCAGCGGCATGTCGACCAAGTTTATGCCGCCGAGGCTGATGCCGTTGAGCGCAATCAGTTTTATCTGGTCTTTGAACCTTGACTTCTTTATAGATTTGAGCAGCATCGAAGTGGCATCATCACCGTCAACGCTTACTTTAAACGAGAGTGCCCCCTCGACCGTCCCATCCCTTCCCATCAGGCAGACGACGATCACTTTCTTGTCCTTTCTAGTGAAGGAACCGTCCTCGACAGCAAGGATTCTTATCCCACTTTTCATCGTAACAGAATTGCAAAACAAAGACTAAATAACGTCCAGCGCCCCTAATTGCGTACCAGCAACCTTAGCGGCCCCATATGCATTATCGCCGCATTGTCCTTCTGCCTGCCGACAATCTTGAACCTGACATCCTTTCTCTCTAATCTGGGAACAACGTCTGCCGGCACTACATATCGTGAATTGCCTTTACCACTGCTTCTGGCGAAATGGAAAGCGTTCCTATCCCTAGATTTGGATTCCAGCGTCGCCTCGACGAGACTCTTAAAATATTTCGCCTCATCCTGTTTTGTGAGTTCGATGACGTAGTATGCGGGTGTTTTTCGATTTTTCGTGGCTTTTGTCATTTCCTCAAATAACTATCTTTAGTCTGGTTTAAATTCCCTTTGTACTATTTTTTGGGAATCGCAGATGCGAACTCCTTTATCTCCTCCTGCGCCTCGTCTATCGCCTTCAAAACAAGGCTCTTTGCGCTCTTCGAGGACTTAACAATTAGCCTAGGCCATCCAAGCTCAGGGTGCTCCTTAGTCGCACTTACGAAATCGACGTCCTTGCTTTCCAGTAGCTTGCTCTTTATCAATTCAGGGATCGCCCGATCCATGCCCTCGAACTCGACTATGAGGCTCTTTGACTCATCCTCTATGATTTTGACTGCCATTATAACCAACAACTAGCAGATGTATTGGGTACGATAATAAATATATATCTAATGCTACCATTACAATAGAACGGTCCTGTCGATTTTTGACAGCACATTCGTTTTTGCAATGGTTAGATTTTCATGGCTAACGTATACGATGTTGATGGCTCTGCTCTTGTGAAGAAGGCGTCGGAGCTTTTGGTGCAGAAAGGGGTAGCAAAGCCTACGTATGTTGATTTCGTAAAGACCGGCGCAAGCAGGGAAAGGGTGCCGGACGACCCGAACTTCTATTACGAGAGGTGCGCATCGCTGCTAAGGCAGGTTTACCTAAATGGCCCGATCGGGGTATCGAAGATGAGGGCGAGGTACGGAAAGAGAAAGATGCACACGATCCACAGGCACCATCACCAGCGCGCAGGCGGCAGCGTCATAAAGGACGCATTCGATGCGCTAGAGAAGCTCAACTACGTCAAGAAAACCCCTAAGGGCAGGATAATAACCCCCGAGGGCCGATCGTTCCTCGACAAGGCGAGCAACGATATCATAAAGTCGGGTGTTTAGGTGCCTGAAGCGGATGACCGCGCAAAGAAGGAGATGCAGAGAAGGATGCAGGAAAGGCAGCTGGAACTGCAAAAGCGCGAGATCCTAAAGAGGTTCCTAACGCCGGAGGCGTATGAGAGGATGATGAACGTTCGCATCTCAAATCCAGAGGTGTACAACAGGCTCGTCGAGCTTGTGATATCGATGGTGCAGGGAGGCAGTTTGCCGGGAAAGATAAACGAAGAGCAGGTCAAGGACCTGCTGACAAGGCTGACGACAAGAGAGCAGCCAAAGCTTGAATTTAAACACAAATGATTTCATGGGCAAGAAGACTGCGCTGCAAAAGCGCGCACTTGGAAAGAAGCTGAAGCAGAACAGGAGGATACCGGTTCTTGCGATGCGAAGGACTCACAGACAGGTGCCGTTCAATCGGTTCCAGAGGGACTGGAGGCACAGA
>JAGWHG010000051.1 GCA_028866975.1 Microcaldota archaeon
ATCAACCAGATGTATGTGCAGTCGCAGTACAAGAAATTGCTGCTGGCCCTAAACAAGAATGCGAAGGTGGAGTTCACAAGCCTGGTGGATGATTTCGGGGGCGTGACAAGTGCAACTATAGGCGCATCGTACGCAAGGATGAAGGAGATAGGGTTGCTGGTCAGGCCCACGATGTACATCTCAAAACCAGACGAATTGATAGTCAAGCTCTTCGTACTCTCAATCATAGATCGGCAGAAGTTCGCAAAGAACAGGGACAAGTTCCTTCTCGATTTCGTGCAAAACAGGTTCAAGCACTACGTCTTCATGGCTACCATAAGGAACCCAGGAGGATTCCTAATAATTGCGCGATTCAAAACACCTCTAGAAGAGGAAGAATTCAAGAGGGGCCTGGAGTCTCTTGACCTCGGCACAGAGATATCCGAGTCCACCATATTGCAGCACATATATGGCAATCTGGGGATAAGAAATTTCGTCAAGAAAGAGACGCTTCAGTACAAGGAGCTGCGCACTAAGGGCCTAATCAGCGAATCGAAAAAGTAAGAATCAGAGTTTGGCTATCTTGCCAAAAAGTTTGCCAACGAGCTTCAGTTGCCCATGGTAGTCGTCCCTGATTTTCGCCGAATTTCTGGCAAAGGACGCACGGGGGCATTTTCCACCGCTTTCTGACATTACGAATGTGGTCTTATCCTTGTTGATGAAAACCTTCATGAAGTCACTACTAGTATATATATCGCGAGTCCGCTATATAAACCTGCACTATACCTTCGTTTATAATGGCTATTTGCCTGCCCCTTTCCCGACAGATAGCTTGACACCGCTGACATCCCTTGTAATTATTATGTCGATGCTGTCGCTGTCAAGCATCTTGCGCAGCTCGTCGTAGGTGTATGAACCCACCCCTTTGGCGGCGTTCTTGCCCTTGAGGATCTCTGCCCTCTTCGCCTTGACGCGCTCGCGCGGTATTGTGGTGTAAGAAAGGCTCAGGCGGGGCCTGTCCGCGCCGTACATGTCCTCGATTCCCCGTTCTATCGGCTTGTAGCCGGAATCTTGGTAGATGAACGGGACAACCGCTGTGAATTCCTCCTTCAGTGCAGAAACCATCTTTCCCACATGCCCCTTGTCGCCTGCGATTACAAAGTCGTCGCTGTTCAGAAAGCCGACGAAAACGTTCTTGCCGTTGTCTCTGACCTTGTCTTGCAGTATCTGCGATATAAGCCTAAGGATAGTTATGCCGGAATTTGCGCCGAATTCGCTGGCGTATTCCGCAAAACCTTCAACTCTTAGCCTTCCAATCTCCTGCTCCTCCTCCCCTTGCAGCGCCATCTCGAGCGCATCTGAAATCTTTGCCTCGTTGGGCAAATCGATGAGGGGGTCGAACCTCTTTCCCTTCTTCTTTAGGAAGATCGCGACCAGGCTCTTGAGTTCGTCTGGGTCAAAGGGCTTTTTGATGTAGTAATCCGCGCCGTACTTGATGCCCTTGAACCTGTTCGTAGTGGCCTCCATCGCGCTGATTATTATGACAACCGCGTGGCTGAGTTCCGGGTCTGTCTTTATCCTCTGGCAAATCTCCAGCCCGTCGAGCCCGGGCAGCATAAGGTCGAGCACCACAAGGTCCGGCTTTATCGACTTCACCTTCTTGACCGCCTCATCGCCATCGTATACCTGCGTAATCTCAAAGCCCTTGCCGACGGAGAGCGAGATGAGTTTGTTGATGTTCTTGTCGTCCTCGACAATCATGATCTTGCGAAACTCGTTCTGCTCTTTGAGTATGTAATAAGTCAGTATGCCGCCGGTGCTCCTCGACGCAACGGTGTTGATCTGCTGGAGCTCTTGGAGCCCTTTCTTTAGCATGCTCTCGCTTATGCCTCGGGAACCGCAGTACTCCAATAAATCGTTGTAAGTGACCTGCTGCCTCTCGTTTATCACAGAGAGGAGGTCAGACTTGAAAGCCTCTACCTCGTCCACCTGATCGCCAAGACTATAACTAGTGGAAAGTATATAGTTTTAGCTGCTATCAGCTAAGAGCGGAAGTTATCGGCGATTCGAAATCACGCCTCAGCCTCTCGCTCTTCACATATTCCTTCAGCTCCATTCCAAGCTTTGAGAGCTTGCTCTCCACAACGCCTAGCATCTGCACCTGCTGCTCCTTCCTTAGCCTTACATCGTATCCAACGATGTCGAATTCGTCGTCGACTTCGTTAATGAACGTCAGGTCTCGCTCTGCCTTGCCGAGAGTCAAAATCTTCTTGCCCATAGAGACGTTGTCCTTTACCTTCAGCGGAAACGAGACGTGCGTGATCTCGACTATGAAATAGTATCCACCAAGTAACCCTCTCTTAGCCTCTATGCCTGTTAGCACATCGACCCCTTCCCTAAAGCCACGCACCGTGAGCTCATGCAGGAAATTTCCATTGATGGTTGGGTTGCTCATGCTCATAGCAAGCTCCCCGCTGTACTTCGTGCCCCGATCAGGCGGCGGAACCACCGCCTTGAGCGCTGCGGCATTGGTCTCTTTTCTCCCGACCATTACCTGCCTTACTGACTCTAGATCTGTTGTCGCTTGCAGCACAACTTGGGGTCCCTTAAGGACGGCAAGCAGCCTCTTGTCAGTGACTATGAATTCGTCTGCCTTTACCTGATTGCTCTGTGCAGCCTGGACTTTGCCGCCGTAAGTGATGGTATGTGGCGCAGTCATGCTGCTCCCGATAAAGGCACCTGCGTGCCCAAACATCATTCCTCCCATCACCATGCCGTACATGCCAGGCATAGGCGGAGAGCTTATCCTCGTCGCCATAAAACCCCTGACCGCTCCCTCCTTCATCGCCTCCTTCCATGAACGATGTACCGCAATAGTTGGCTGAGGAGAAGTCATTATCACCGACTCTCCCGCATCTGGCGCAAACGGCCTCTCAGGCACCTTTTCTTTGTGGCCCATTTTATCAATAATATCTGATTTTCGTGATTCTTATAATTTTCTATATGTACGTACCTGGCTACGAAGGAAAGTTAATAAATATATCCAAGTCAATAGTTCTGAAGTGCTCAAATGGCAGTGAAAAGCTTCCACCAAAAGCAGAGATACAGATTCTCGCTCTCAAGGACGGCACTGTACATAATCGGCATAATCATAGTACTCGGCATAGCCTACTCCGCTTATGGCGCCCTAAACACGGGAATCGCAAGCGTGTCTGGGCTCACAACATTCACCCTTCCAATTAATGGGAGTGCATCCTTCACGCTATCTGGGGATCCTAACACTTATTCCGTTTTCGTCAAGGGCGCAACCAACGGCAGCGCAACATTGTACTTCTCAGGGGTTCCGATACTAATAAAGCCGATAGTGATTGTCACGGCATCGGTGCCGAGCTCTGCAAACATAAGCACGAGCGCAGGCTCTGTGGCAAATGTTCACCTCGACCTCCTCTCATATTCGGGATCTGCGCTTAAGTTCGACCTCACAGCGCTTGCATCAAACCTTGGGATAGGCGTCACAAACAAGTATGTATCCATAATAACGCCGAGCATAACCGGCGCAGTAGGCGGCAGCCTCACTACCACAACGGTATCGACAACGATACCGACAACCACAGTTGCAGCAAATTCCGTAACAACGACCGCGGTCACTACTGCAACCACGACGGTTGCAAGCAGCGTACCTACCGGACAGGTCATGGCGGCTGCGAACGCCACGCAGGTCGGGCTTTTAATGAAGGACTTCAAGGCGCTCTACATAAAAGGGCAATCATGCACCTCTTCACTCTACAACAGCGCCTATAGCACCTATGTCGGCGGCACGCCTGCCGGTCCTAACACCTATCAGAACGTCTCGCAGACCACCCCGACAGATACCAACTGGACCATAACATCGCTTGGCGGAACGCTTTACAATGTAACTTACACTCTGATCGCGCCAACCGCTGCAGCAGCTGGCAAGGCGGTTGTATTAGAGATCAATACCGCAAACGGCGCAGAGATTGCCACTTCATTTGCAGGCCCATTCTTTGACCTAAACTATACTGTTCTTGCGCACAACTACAACTTCCAGTCAGGAACCGGCAGCGTATGCGGCGCTCTCCTCCCGTAACTAGGGCCTTTTTACTTCGTTGAGAATAACTTTGGTATCCGTCTCATCAACTCCCGGCACCTTTCTTATCTGGTCGACTATTGCGTTGCCATCGGGATTCATCCTTTTTGCGTGAAGAAAAGCTACGATGTCAGTGTTTCCGGTCAGCTCGTATACGAGTTTTATGCCGCTTATCTGTGATATCTTTGCAGCTATCTCGGCGCTATTGGTGTGCGGGCTCCTAGAGATTAGGACCAATGCTATAGGCTTTTCAATTCTTTCCATTGTATTCGACCAAAAACTATTTCCAGCCGTATTTTAAAAGGCTAACTCATCAATCGTTTCCAAAATTAGCCGGCCTCCTGCCTTGCCGCGCCCTCGCGCTCCTTTTGCCTTTTCTCCTTCTTTTGTTTGCCTAACATAGGTATCGTGAACCAAAAAGTGCTGCCCTTGCCGAGTTCCGAGTTGACGCCCATCCTTCCGCCATGCAGGTTCACAATCTCCTTGACAATCGAAAGGCCCAGGCCGGTACCTGCGTTCTTCTGCATTATCATTCCCTCCCTGTGGACCTGGTAGAACTTCTTGAAGAGCTTTCGCTGGTCCTCCTTGCTGATTCCTATACCGGTGTCTTTGACCTCGACCCTAATGCTCTTGCCCTTCTTGGTTATGCTGACAACGATGCTTCCGTGCTCTGTGAACTTTATTGCGTTTGTGAGGAGGTTGACAAACACCTGTATCATCCTGTTCGGATCCACCTTTATCTCACCGACGCTGTAGTCCACGTTCCACGAGAACATCAACCCCTTTCCCGCCGCGACTTCCTCCTGCGCCTTTATGCTCGGATTCTTCTCAAGCTCCCTGAAATCCACCGGTTGCAGGTCCAGCTTTATCTTTCCTGATGACAGCTTTGCAACGTCTAAGATCTGCATTATCAGCTCCATC
>JAGWHG010000052.1 GCA_028866975.1 Microcaldota archaeon
CGTGCCTTGCGAAGACGAAATCCTTATCGGTTATGCCGCCTTCGTCGTGCGTGTTTATGTCTAGAGTTACCCTGTTGTAGACATTGTATATCTCCGGATGGTGGTCAAGCGATGCCGCGATCACTGCCACCTTGTCTATGAACCTCACCGCATCCTCAAAGGTCTCGAATTTGAATTCCTTGTGCAGCTTTCCATTCGAATACTTCCAGCTGTCGAGCGTGCTTAGGCCTTCCTCCACTTCTGCGTCTGAGAATTTCACAAACTTAATAATTGTTCATAGTATATAATGTTTGCAGCCGGTTCGATATCCGACTAACGGTCCCCATGGCGCTAATTGAGACGCACAACCTTACAAAGAGGTTTGAAAAACTCACTGCAGTACGCAAGCTAAACCTCAAGATAAACGAGGGTGAGATATTCGGCCTTCTTGGGCCAAACGGCGCAGGAAAGACCACGACGCTTTCGATGCTTGCAACGCTCATTCCACCAACAGATGGGTGGGCAAAGGTGAACGGCTTTGATGTGGCAAAGCAGGCATCGCAGGTAAGGCACAGCATCGGCTTTGTCTTCCAAGATCCAAGCTCTGACGATCTGTTGACCGGCAGGGAGAACCTCTACCTGCACGCGCTGATGTACGGCGTTGACATGCGCGACATAAACAAAAAGATGGATGAAGTGCTCAAGCTTGTCGACCTCACCGAGAGACAACACGAGAGGATGAAAAAGTACAGCGGCGGGATGAGAAGACGATTGGAGCTGGCGCGTGGACTGTTGCACGAGCCAAAGATCCTCTTCCTTGACGAGCCTACGCTCGGCCTTGACCCGCAGACCCGCGAGCACCTCTGGAAATACATCAAGAAACTCTCTACCGAGAAGAAGGTCACCATCATAATAACTACGCACTACATGGAAGAGGCTGACATGCTCTGCGATCGGGTTGCGATAATAGATCACGGAAAAGTTGTTGCGCTCGACACCCCTTCCGACCTAAAAAAACGCCTGGGCGGTGATGTTGTGAACCTTAAGGTCAGAAATCCAAACGTCGTTGCCGTGAGAAAGCTCAGGTACGTCAAGAATATCAAGGTCGCCGACGGTTTTGTTACCCTTACGGTCAATGATGCGGGAAGGCACCTGCAGGAGATATTCAAGAAGATCGGAAATGTCGAGAGCGTCGAATCTCGGTCACCTACGCTCAACGACGTGTTCTTGCACTACACGGGCAGCGAGATACGCGAGAGCGGAGAGGAGGGAGGACACTTTGAGAGGATGATGCACAGCGGCAACAGATGATTTTATGAGCGAACTGAACGGATTGTATGCACTCTGGTATAGGGAATTCAAAGTCTTCCTTAGGGAGAGGTCTAGGATTGTCAGCTCGCTTGTGCAGCCGCTGATGTGGCTTGTAATATTTGGCACCGGCCTTGGAGCGAGCATCGAGCTCGGGGGCGCTGCCTCAGGACTTGATTACCAGCAGTTCATCTTCCCTGGCATACTGTGCATGACGGTGCTCTTCGGCTCGCTCTTTTTTGGGCTCTACATAATCATGGACAAGCGCGTCGACTTCCTAAAAGAAGTACTCGTTGCGCCGCTTACAAGAACAACGATATTCTTCGGCAAGGTGCTTGGAGGAGGGACCGATGGGATCGTGCAGATAACAATGCTGGTGATACTCGGCGCCGCGTTCTTTGGCATCCACTTCACGCTTTATTCTATAGTGATGACTTATGTGATAATCAGCCTGCTCCTAGTTTCCATCACAAGCCTAGGCCTTGCGATAGGCGCAGTGATGAGCAGCCCGGAGGGATTTGGACTGATATCGAGCTTTGTGATATTTCCGCTCTTCTTCCTAAGCGGCGCTCTGTTCCCAGTCAGCAACCTCCCGTCGTGGCTCTATGTTTTCGTCTCGCTCAACCCGGTGTCATATGCCGTCGATGCACTCAGGACTGTGATACTTGGAATCGGCAGCTTCGGGCTCGGCACTGACCTGCTGGTGTTGGTGGGCTTTGCGATAATTATGGTTCTGATAGGCACTGAAGCGTTTAAAAGGATGCAAATCTAAGTCGTTGTGATATAATGGTGAAAGCTGCTACATTGGGGCAAAAGGCTTTGGTTGAGGCGGTAGGGGTATTCTTTTTGGTGTTCATCGGCGCCGGAGCTGTCATAGCCGCGCAGTATGCGAATCTTGGAGGCGCTGCGTTGATTGCAATCGCGTTTGCAAATGGCATAGCGCTCGCGCTTGCTGTCACGTTCGCAATGAACATATCTGGCGGGCACATAAACCCTGCGATAACGAGTGCGATGTGGCTAAACGGTTTCATGAAATCTCGCGATGCAATAGTTTATATTGTAGCGCAGTTGATGGGCGCCGTTGTGGCGGGGTTGCTGCTTCTTGCAATTTACCCTGCACTAAGCGGGATTGCCGTTAATTATGGCACTCCCTCACTTGGCTCGTCGATAGGAGCACTTGAGGGCATGGCATTTGAAGGGGTGATGACTTTCATACTCGCCTTTGCCGTGATGGGTACGATAGTCGGCAGGAGATCGCCGGGAATTGCCGGATTCGGTCCTGGGCTTGCAGTATTCATAGACGTTCTTGCAGGCGGTGCGTTCACTGGCGCAGCGATGAATCCTGCAAGGTGGTTCGGGCCTGCGATAGCTGCGGGATTCTTCGCAAACTGGTATGTCTACATAATAGGCCCTGTTATTGGGGCGGTGGTTGCAGTTGCGCTCTACAAGTACATCATCATGAGGTGATGCTGCCAAGCTTAGGGGTAGACTATCCGCGTCCCCTTCACTTTCGCAAACCTTGTAAGCTCGTGTGGCCTTTCCGAAGAAATACTCGATATGTGGAATACGTTCCTGCCCCTTACAAGCAGCGCATCGGCGATCAGGGACCTGTGGCACCTGAAAGGGTTGCCTTCTGCGCACATTATCGCAATCCTTTCCCTCTTGCTTATGCCGATTAGCTTTACCATCGCACTTGCGAACGCCCTGGCCTGCATGTAATCGGCAAACCCCCTAAAGCTCTCGTTCCTCCAGCCCTTGTTTACGGAATTCTTCGCGGGCTTGCGCAACCCGCCAAGTTCCTTAAAATGCAGGTACTTTATACGGCTCCTCCTCAGCCTTGACCTAAGGCTTGCCTCATTGAATTGCGGCTGGTGCCGGGATTTCGGTATCGTCCTGACATCGACTAGCATCGTGACGGAATGGGCCTTTAGGATCTTTATGAAGGCGCCGATAGTGCGACTAGAGTATCCTATCGCGAATATGGGATTCTTCCCTGCCATATCTGAACCCTAGCAGCACTCGCAGCCGCACTTTGCCTTTCTGCCAGAGCAGCAACCGCAGTCGCAGCAAGAGCAGCAGTTCATGCAGCACTCCTCCTCCATCTTCTTAGAAGAACGCTTCGTGGATTTCTTTGCCATGCAATCAAGCATCAGACCGATTGAAAGTATTTATCGCTTTCCCATGCTTCGTCGATCTGCTTTTTCCTGCAAGGAGCACTGGCAAGGCCAAAACGGTGGTGGACTCTGCGGGAATCGCACCCGCGACCTTCCCGTTGCGAACGGGACGCTCTACTACTGAGCCAAGAGCCCTTTAGTTGTATTTGCGGGCTCCGCTATATAAAATTATTGAATGCAATATCCTCATGGATTCGGGAAAGGCTGCGAGGGAGAAGATCTATGCGCGTGTCCTCAAGGACATAAAGCCAAGCAAGCTGGAAATAGAGGGTACGATCGCAAATGCCAACAGGGTAATGGCCAAATTAAAGTCCATAGTGCCGAAGAACGTTAAACTCGTTATTGCAGGGTCTATCGCAAGGAGCACCAACTTAAAGGGCGATCACGACATCGATATTTTCATGCTCTTTGACAAGAAGGTGCCGAAAAAGACGCTGGAGAGGCAGGGAATTGCGTACGCAAAGAAAGTGATGGGCGCAAAGGAGGGCAAGTTCGAGATAAAGTATGCACAGCACCCCTACGCACGATTGCACCTCAAAGAGATTGACATGCGAGTCGATGTGGTCCCGGCATACAAGATAGATAGCATAGAGGAGTTGGCAACTGCAGTTGACAGAACGCCATTGCATACGCGTTTCATAAACGATCACCTAAGCGACAGACAGCGAGACGATGTGCGGCTGCTAAAATACCTGCTCAAGACGCACAACATTTACGGTGCAGAAGCGATGACCCAGGGATTCTCAGGCTATCTGTGCGAACTTATGGTGCACAGCTTCGGCTCTCTAGACAACCTGCTGGAAAACGCAGTCCGATTCAGGTCCCCGCTTGCGCTCAACCCAAAAAACATGGCGGAGAAGATCGACAAATCCATTTTCAAGAAGTTCAACTCAGAATTTGTGGTGATAGACCCTGTAGACAAAGATAGGAACGTGGCGGCAGGCGTATCGCAAGAATCCCTTGCGCGTTTCATGCTCGTTGCAAAGGAATTCCTAGACAAGCCAGATGCCAAGGTCTTCCTTGGGGCAGGGTTCTCGCACTCAGATGTCAGGAAAAGGGTCGATGCGATGCTTAAGGCATCCGGGCTTCACCTTTATTTAATCGAGACTAAAATCCCTGACAAGAGCGAGGACATAATATGGCCACAGTTGAGAAAGGCCTCGGACATAATAGCAGCCGAAGCCAAGAAGCGCGGCTTTGACATTTACATGAGGCATGTTTGGGTCGATAGCAACATGGGGTATATAGCATATCTTGCACCGCATGAAGCCAACATGGTAAGATTATATTGCGGGCCGAGCGCTTTCCATGGCCTGAAGAATACCGAGGCGTTCTTGGACGCACACAAAAACGCAGTTGCGATAATGTTTGATGGCGAGAGGATAAACGCTCTAGACCACAGCGATTACCATACGCTTGAGCACCTTCTTCTTGCCGTGACGAAAGGCAGGCTGATCGAGAGGCGCAAGGACATATTGCTCAAGGG
>JAGWHG010000053.1 GCA_028866975.1 Microcaldota archaeon
GGCAAGCGGCAGCAGCAAGGATTCGATGGGATACTTTGTCAAGTGGCTGATACAGAATACGGAGGTGCACGGAGTTAAGTGCAAGGGCACCTGGGTAGACATAGGGACGATTGAGGCATACAGAAGCCTGTTTGAGGCAAATGCTAGCCGACACTCTGCAGGTAACTGACTATGTTTCCAAACTTTCCCTTCTTTGCATAGTCTATCGCATCCATGCTGTTCTTATCCTTGAGCTTTGTATCGGCACCGTGTTCTCTTAAGTATATTACTACATCCGTGTTGCCCTTCTCCGCGGCGTACATTATCGGCGTCTTCCCAAAGTCGTTTGCTGCATTGGCGTCAAACTTCATGCTCTCCAAAAGGAACTTGACTACGCGTATGTTGCTGCTCTCTGATGCGCACATAAGCGCGTCCTGCTTGTACGAGTTTAGCGACTTTGGATCCTTCACGACCTTGGAGAGATAGATCACGACATCGACATTGTTCCCCATCGCTGCATGCATGAAGACGCTGTTCCCGTTGGAATCTGTCTTATCCGCATCGGCCTTGTTTTGGAGGAGTAGCTTTACTGCTTCCAGATGCCCCCTCTCTGCTGCAAGCATCAGCGGCGTATATCCGTTAAGATCGCTTACGTTCGCTACTGCCCCGTTTTCCAATAGCAGCTTCATTGTCTCAGTCTTGCCATTCTCGGCCGCCTGCATGAGTGCGGTGTAGCCGAACTTGTTTATCGCATTAACATCTATGCCCTCAGTGATTAGGTATTCCATAACCTCGAACTGGTCGCTATAAGATGCGAACATTAGCGCTGTGTTCTGCTCGGCATCGCGTGAATTTACATCAGTACCGCTGCCTATGAGTTGCTTTATCTTCCCGATGTCACCGTTGAATGCGGCATCGAAGAGGTCGCCGGAGGAGATTGGGATTGCTGAGCCGTCCATTGATTTCTATCAGCTATCGGAGTAGGATTGATTTATAACTATCTATGCACGTTTGGGGCAATCACACTTGTCGACTATTATCTTCACAGTCTGCCCTTTCCCGGGATAATCATCGTAGTGTTCGAAATCCACCACGGCCACAGCTGAATGGCCTGGCTTGAATTTACCGGGAATTATTGTCATTGTAGTGCCGCATCCACCGCAACCGACTTCGCTGGAAAGCGGTGTGTTACGGCGTGCCTTGGCCAATACCTCTTCTGGAATCTCATGCCCACATTCTTGAAAGTTTTTCGTGGGCTTCTTTGGAACTCCTTCGGTCCATATCCTCACAACATCGTCGGTTGCAACGAATACAAGGCCGGTTTCCATGCCGAACCTTACGCGCTTGCATGCCTCTTCGTCTCTGCACAATATGCGGAACTCGTACTTTTGCCCTTTTGGTTTCTGCATGGCCTCTTTTTGCATGGAATTATTCCCCTTTCGGCATATTTAGCGTTTTTGTCCAGAAACGCATGTTAGACAGTTGGCTATGTTGGAGATTGAATTTAAGAAGAGTCCTATGCATTTATCCTTTGGGTTGGTGCATGCATGGGGAGAATAGGGCCAAGGTAGTTCGGGCGATGCGTTCCTTTAAAGACTGGGCCATGAGGGTGGTCGCAGGCAAGGAAGGAACCGGCATGGTGGTGCCGACGCAGAGGGGCTTTGCTGCAAGCATAGAGGCGTACAACGACTTTGCGTCGCAGTACAACTCGGTGAGCAAAGACAAGCTAAAGCACTTTAGGAGCATCGAGCAATTGGAGGGGGAGATGATGCACTATCGCAAGGAGCTCTACAAGGGGAGCGGCGCGATAGTGATGAAAAAGTCGCGCTTCTTCTTGCTTCCAAATCGGTTCTAGACAATCGTGGAGCGCTACGGCAAGGCTTATATAGCGCAAGCTAGCCAGTTGTATGATTGAATGGCAAAGGACACACTGAGCAATGCGGCAATCATCCTTTCTGTAATAGCGATAATAGGCGTGGCTGCGCTTTTCCTATCCGGCAGGGGCGGCGTGCAGACAATAACAGTGCAGGCAAGCGGTGTGGCGTATGGCTTTGCCGACCAGGCAACAATGTATATTTACGCCAACGGAACAGGCCAGACGGCGGCGCTTGCGAATGCCAACCTTACAGCCACGACCAGTGCGGTGAACAACGCGGTTATGCAATATTTGAACGGCAACGCATCTTTGATACAGACCCAGTCCTACAACGTCTTTAAGACCAAGATACAGTCATGCTCTGGCTCTGTATGCACGAACAGGACGGCATACCAGGCAACGCAGACCATACTTGTGACAATACCGAGCATATTGAATGCGTCGGGTGCGGTTGCCTCGCTTGCGGTGATTCCAAGCATAAACATCAACGGCGTCAGCCAGAAGATATCCGCTGCAATGTATGCAAGGCTGCTCAATGACTCTCTGTCAGATGCAGTCCAGAATGCAACATCGCAGGCCAAGGCGCTCGCAGGCAGCGATTACTACGTCTCGATAATGAACATAACGACCCAGAGCGTGCCAATCTTCTATGGGCTTGCAGCGTCAAGCGCAGCACCGCAGAACTCAACCTACTTCGTTGGCAGGACTGGGGTCTCTAGGAGCATCATTGCTGTCTTTAGGATGAACCCGAGGTAGGCTGTCTAGGGAGAGGAACTCTGAAGCCGAATAGACTGGTATTGCAGAGATTTGGGAGTATTTCTCTTTGCAGGAGTCGTTCGTCACTACTATTACGGCGTCAAACCTCTTGCAGCGCTCCTCTATCATCTTTCTTGCCCAAGAGAAGTCGTTTAGCCCGGTTTCGTATTCTATTGCTATCCTCTTGCGGTTTATGTGTGCGATGACATCGGGCCCGTAGGAAGTGTTGTACACATTGTTCTTTGTCCCAAATGAAGCAAGATGCCTGCTTAGCAGGTTAACCATTATATCATGCTCGGCGCTGTTCTTGGGATATGTTATGTACCATGTGTCTGCGTAGCTGCCGGCAGCTATTGTATATGATTTGAGCGTTCCGCTATGCAGCAGGTGAGAAAGAGAGGTGTTCATCGCCTCCCTTGCAAATCCCCTTGAAGTGAGCTGGCGATACATCTCCGCCTTGCTGATCGCATTCCTAGCAATTGTAATCATCTGGTGCGTTGGGTCCTTGTTGCGCTCGCAAAACAAATCGAACTTTACTATGGCAGGATTTGACGACCCTGCATTGAGCACTATCGCCCTGCCTCTTCCAAGGGAGCGTATCGCCTTTTTCACCTCTATGAAGCGGTTGAGCTCGTTGCCTCCGGAAATGAAGTTTGCGATGTAGTTGGATTCCTCCGGCTCATGCTGCGAGAATGAGACAAAGAGTGATGCATTGCTGCGCAGCTCCCTATCCAGCGCCTTTGCCCTCTGCGATATGCATATCACGCCGATGCCGTACTTCCTTCCCTCCGCGACAAGGCGCGAGATGACCGATGATTCGCCAAGCTTCTCTGCTTCATCAACAATAACGTAAAGGTTTACCTTGCCGGTCTTGTGCAAGAGAAGCATGTTGGAATATATCTTCTTGAGGAACCCTTCTATGTAGACTGCCTGCGCTTCGCTGGTGTGCAGAGATGAGAGCGCAAATATGCTCCTCTGCCTTAGTATCTGCGCAAGCTCTGTGCTCTTTGCAAAGCTTCCATTGTCGATTAGCATCAGCCTCTTTTCCAGTGCGCCAAGCACCTTCTTTTCTCCCTGGGTTTTCGAATTCCTCAGGAAAATCTTTATGGTGTACATCAAATCGCGCGTGCTTGGGCTCCTGCCCCGCCCTTCGGCCATCTTATAGGCGAACTCTATGCACTTGTAGAGGGTCGTGTGCTGCACATCGCCCAGCCTAAATATCCTCTTGAACATCGCCGATATCTCGCTTGCCCTCTCCCTTGCAGTAAAGCCGTCCAAATCGAAGATGTTTATGCCAGAAAAGGATGCATCGTACACTTCCGCGCCGAGTTCGTGCGCGCTCTCGACATACTCGTTGTGCGGATCGAGCAATATGAAAGGAACATTGTTCTCCTTTACTATCTTGAGCAACAGCTTGCAAAGGTTCGACTTGCCGCTTCCAGACTCCCCAACTATTGCAATATGGGGATTGTGCCTCTTGAAAATATTGAAATAAAACCCTGCGAAATAATTCCTCCTCCACTGCCATTTGACAAATCCGCTGAAAATGAATCTCGGCAATGAAAGCGTCTTGTGTATTTTTCCAATCTTGAATCTGCTATTATCTAACCATAACATTTCCTCACCATTAAAAAAGAATTAGTTTAGGATCTCAGGCTCCTTACTAGGTCTATTTCGTCTCTATCAGGGGCCTTCCGATCTGTATGGGTCTCCATCAGTATCGGCTTTTCCTTCATGCCCTTGTAGTTGAGGAACGCCTTAAAGCCCGCCCTGCCGATGTAACCCTTGCCTATGTTCTCGTGCCTGTCCTTGAACATGCCGATGTCGAACTTGGAGTCGTTGGCATGGACCACATGCACCTTTTTCCAGTCAAGAAGTTCGCCTATTTCATCCAGCACATCTTCCTTGCGTATGTCATATCCCGCCGCGAACGCGTGGCAAGTGTCTATGCAGTAGCCCACCTTTTTGTGAGATATAAGGTCGTAGAGTTCTGCAAGGTCGTCAAGCTTAGACCCTACGCTGTTCCTCTGCCCGGCCTGGTCTTCTAATAGCAGCATTCCTTCCATCGAGTCTATCACGGAGTTTATGCCGTCTGCTATCCTCTTTATCGCGTCGTTCCTAGGCTCGCCCATCGTGCTGCCCAGATGCATAACAAGATACCTTGCATCGAGCTCGTTGCACCTCTCCATGTTCTTTTGCAGTGTCTGGACCGACTTGGTGTATATCTCCTTCCTTGGAGAGGCGAGATTCGGTAGGTAGGGCATGTGCACGACAATGGGATCGACAGAAAGCTGCTTCTTTTTCCTTTTGAACT
>JAGWHG010000054.1 GCA_028866975.1 Microcaldota archaeon
TTTTCGGCACTTTCCTAAGCAGGTCCTGCTCGATTCTGTCGGGATTGCGGGTCCTTGTAAGTTTCAGCCTGCTTGCAACCGTTATCACATGAGTGTCCACGGCTATTCCCTCATTCATGCCGAATCCGTTTGTCAATATGACGTTCGCAACCTTTCGCCCGACTCCGGGAAGTTCCATCAGCTCTCCCATCGTCTTGGGAACCTTGCCGTTGAACCTTTCGACCACAATCTTTGCAGCTTCTCTGACGTGCCTTGCCTTGGTCTTATAATAGTTTATCCCGTTTAACTCGCTCCGAAGCGCCCTTAGGTTTACATCGGCATAGTCCCCAATCGCCTTGAACCTCTTGAAGAGGTGCTCTGTCGTGGCATTTACCTGCTTGTCTGTGCACTGAGGCGAGAGTATAGCAGCGATCAGCATCTGCGTGGGATTTTCAAAGTGCAGCAGTTCGTCGCTGTAGTCGCCGTATTTCTTCATCAGTCTCTTCACAACCACAGTTGAGAATTCGGTCTGGTTCATTTGACGCACGTCACTATGAATACCGCCTTGAAGCTAAGCTCCTTAGAGCTCACCTCCCTAAAGCCCCTTTCCTCAAGGACCTCCTTGAGCATGCGCTCGTCTATCTTGATCCTCTTGTTGTGTATGTAAGCCTCCACCTCCCTTCTGATGTCCCCTGTGAACGTCGGCGTGAGGCTGAACATCTGATACGCCCCCAAAAGCGACATGAACAGCTTGTTCCTCCCCTTGTTTATGTCCAAAAGTATCAGCTTGCCGCCTGGCTTTAGCACCCTGTGCATCTCGCCGATCGCCCTTGGCAGGTCTTCAAAGACTCCCAGCGAGAATGCGGATACCACAACGTCAAACGAGTTCGCCTTGAGCTTGAGCGACTCGACGTCGCCGTGCAGGTATTTTACGTTCTTTAGGCCCCTGCTCTTTGCACGAGCTATTGTGAGCATATCGTCGTTGGTGTCTATGCCAACCACAGAGTAATTCCTGTTCCTCTTGGCCATCATGACCGCTATGTTGCCAGTGCCTGTGGCAACATCTAGCACCTTTGCCCTCTCCATTCCGTTGGCAAGCTCGACTGCCTGGCGCCTCCAGATGTTGTCAAGGCCTGCGGTAAGCGATTTGCTAAGCTTGTCGTAATTATTGGCAACATCAGTGAAGAAGTTGCGCTCACCGTCCTCCAAAATACCCCCATTCTAAATTGGGAATCAAGCTATAAAAAATAGCTACCTAAACGACCTTTTGGTATACTTTTCGTAGCTCCGCAGTTTCTTGATGTCGATTCCATTTGCAGAGCTAACATTTGATGGTATCCCAAAGCTCTCTGAGTATACTACATCGCTATGGAGCTTGGAAAGGGGCTCTTTGTCGCCTCGTATGGCCGAAAGCAAGAACCTCCTGACGTTGACCAAAGATACCGGGCCACGAACTCCCTTCTTTGAAACCTCCTTAGGAAGCATTATGATCATCGGCACCTTTACCACTTCGTCATGCAGGACTGTGCCGTGTCCTATGAATCCCTCCTCTCCAAATTCCTGTCCGTGGTCAGAGGTTATCACCACAATTGTGTCCTCGCCAGCTTCAGAAACCAGTTTCTCGACTATCTGATAGCAGTAATCGCTTGCCCTCTTCACTCCGAAATCATAGGTTCTCTTCCATTTCTCGACAAGCGCAGGGTCCACCTTCTTCTTCATGAACGGCGTCGACCAGTTGAAGTCCTGGCCCTTTTTGCCAATGTACGGATCGTGTGCCTCCATGAGGTTGACGAAAAAGAAGAACGGCTTTTTTAGCTCCATTGCGCGTATCTTTCTTACAATGCTGCTTCCGCCTTTCTCAACGGGCCAACCCTCAATGTATTTCGCCCTGAATTTCTTTAGGGCAGCTTGCGGCGTCAAAACTATTCCGCTCGCAACGACATTCAATAGGAGCGCAGGGTCCTCTTTTCCGATTGCACCGAC
This sequence comes from Microcaldota archaeon, assembly GCA_028866975.1. Lineage (GTDB taxonomy): Archaea > Micrarchaeota > Micrarchaeia > Micrarchaeales > CABMGC01 > JAGWGI01. The sequence continues at coordinate 1,963 of JAGWHG010000054.1, forward strand.
AAGTTTCACCACCTTGGATAGCGTTGAATCCGCATCTGTCAGTGCCGTGTTCCTATAGCGCGCAACAGCTGGCTTGAGATCCTTTGATATCTCAACTACGCTGCCGTGTACATCAGTAAAGTATGACTCCTCCTCGAAATGGTTGAACTCGTCAAAGCCGTATATCGGGTGTATGTATGGATTGGCAGATATTCCGTAAGTGGTGTATCCGAGTTTTCTGAGGTCGCCCACAATCGTCTTGTGCCTCAGCTTTATCCGCGCGATGTCAAGCGACTTCACCTCCTTTGTCTCGTGCGCCCCGTGCTCTGTTGGGTACATGCCCGTGAAGAGCGATGCATGGGAGGGAAGGGTCCACGATGACGGGGCTATGCAGTCCCTAATATAAACGTAATCGCCGAGTTTTGAGAGCTTTAGGGACTTTGATTTCATGAGCCTCTCAAAAGTGCTCGACCTAACCGTGTCCATCACGACCATTACGATGTTGTACTTCTTGATCAAAGCACCTACAAGACTATTCCGATGCCAACGAAATTAAGGTTGTCGTACACTACGAATCTTCCAAGCTCTCGCTGCGCATCGAAGTTCTCTACCGGGATCTTGCGCTCGAGTTCAACTCTGGCCTCTATCGCTTCAAGCGGCTTTACTCTCTTCACCTTCATCGCCTTGCCTGTCGTGGTGTCTATGCCCTTGAGCACCTTTATCCTCTTGCATGCAACGTCCATGCCGTTGAACTTTATCTTCGAGCTCTTCGCAAACGGCTGGGTCACAAAGATGAGCGACCTAAGGTTATTGCTCATCTTTTGGCGCTCGCGCGCATTTCCAATTACCGATCCGCGTATGTCCCCCTTGACCGGCTTGTCGATATGCAGCGCAACATCGTCATTTTTCATTGCGCTCTTCGCCTTCTTTCCCTTCACAGTGATGTACTTTACCCTGACCATAATTCCCGCAGGCATTATCCGCACCCTCTCCCCTGCAGCAATCTTGCCGCTCACCACCTTGCCGACTATCGTCTGGTGCTCTAGGTCGATGAATCCCTGCGCGGTTATCCTCAGCGGCGCGCTCGCAGCTTTCTTATCCTCTGCCTTGGCATTTTCGTAAAGCAGCTCAATGAGCGGCTTGCCCCTATACCACTTCATCTTGGCGCTCTTTTTGAGCAAATTGTCTGCGTTGTAGGCGGAAATGGGGACAAAATAGATCTTCGAGTCCTTGAATCCCACATTTTCTATGAACTCTTTGAGGCCTTTCTCTATGTCAAAGAACCTCTCCTTGTCGTATCCGACAAGGTCCATCTTGTTGACTGCCACTATCAGCTTCTTTATGCCCAGCATCCTTGCTATGAACACGTGCCTCTTTGTCTGGTCTCTTATCCCCTCGCCCTCCTTTGCCGAAACTATCAGGAGCGCAATCTCGGCGTATGACGCGCCGCTTATCATGTTCTTTATCAGCTCTTCGTGCCCCGGAACGTCGATGAAGGCAAAGGCGAGGTCCCGATAAACCATCTCCGCCCTGGTGGTGTCGATCGTCATCTCGTTCTCGCGCTCCTCAGAGAAGCTGTCTAGGATGTAACCTGGCTCGAACTGCCTGCCGAACTGTTTGCTGGTCTTCTTTGCATCGTTTATCCTGGCCTCTGTAACAGATTTCGTCTGGATAAGGAGGTTGCCTATCAGCGTAGATTTGCCGTGGTCCTTGTGGCCCAGCAGTGTTATGTTCTTGACAATCATTCCATCACATGTAGCCAAGCGCGCGCAATTTTTCCATCACATAGGCCTTCTCTTTGTCCTGCTCACGCCCGCTCCTCTCCTCGATTGTCGTTTTCTCAAGCTCCTTTATTATCCCGTCGATGTTCTTCACGTTCGACTTGAGCGGCTTTGTGCAGTGCGTGCACCCAAGGCTCCTGTACCTGTAGCCGTCTCGCGCGAAATAGAGCGGGTTGACTGGAACCTTCTCTTTCTTTGTGAAGTTCCAGATGTCGATCTCATTGAAGTCCAACAAAGGATGTATGCGGACATGCCCCTTCTCATCAAGCTTTGATGAGTAGTCGTCCCAAAGTTCTGCAGGCTGGTCCTTGTAGTTCCACTTGAACGCCTCGTTCCTCGGCGAGAAGTACCTCTCCTTCGCCCGAATTCCGTGCTCGTCTCTTCTTATTGATACGATCAGCGCATCGAATCCGTATTCCTTCATCACCTGCTTGAGTTCGACTGTTTTGTTTGCCCCACAGCATGCAAATCCCGACATCTCCGGCTTTATCTTGCTCTTGGCAACTATCAGATCGAGGTTCCATTTCTTTGCAAGGTCCTCCCTGAACTTGTAGGTCTCAGGAAAGTCGATTCCATTGTCTATGTGAATTACTGGGAACGGCACCTTTCCTAAGAACGCCTTCCTTGCCAGAGCCAGCATCGCAGTTGAGTCCTTTCCCATGCTCCACAGCGCGGCTATCTTTGGGAACTTTATCTTCGCTTCCCTAATTACGTAAATGCTCTTCTCCTGCAGCTCCTTGAGGTTTTGTTTTATCATGCCATCAATCCCTATTGTTTATCAAAAGGCCCTTGAGATATATCGTCGCGCCCTCGATGCCCTTCTTCCCCTTCTTGAATATCGGTATCTTGGCAACGCTCTTGTACTTCGAATCGTACAGCCTTGCATAGGACTTTCTGAGGTCCTCGATCTTGTTGAGCTTGCTCTTCTTCTCAAAGAAGACCTTGTAGTACCTGACATTGCTCTTCTTCAGTGAGCCTGCCAGCGCTTCCCAGTTCTTCTCGCTCTGGTCTTTCCAGAGATTCTCTGCTATCTGATTGAAATTGTCCTTCTTCATAAAACCACTAAACGTAACCCAGTGCCTTGAGCTTCTCTATTATCTCGTCCTCCTCCTTTCCACCCTTCGCCTTCTTAACCTTGGCCTTGTTGAGCTTGGCCGTCGTCTCTCTG
>JAGWHG010000055.1 GCA_028866975.1 Microcaldota archaeon
TCGCCTAAGCGCCGTTTGCATAGGATACTTGCTGACCCAAGCAATATAAACGTTACAGCTCAAGAGGTCTAGCGCCATTGGCCGCAGCTAAAGGCACCATTTTTCAATCACAGACACGTATGTTTTTGTCGCTTTTTGCAGGTTTGCTATGCTGACACTTTCGTTTGGATCATGGCTCCACCTGCTCTCGCCGGGCCCATACACGACGCACTCGATGCCGGCGACCCTGCCATACAATTCCGCCTCTGTGTATGTTCTTGCGTAGTAGGTCTGCGCGCCTGTCATCTCCTTGAGCCATTTCACCAGCCTGGAGTTGGGATTGATTCTGTACGGCTCCCTGGCAACCTTTATCTCCACTGCCGCGTTCCTGTCGTGCCTTTTTGCAATCTTTTTTATCTGTGCAAATGCAGCAGCGGTGTTGCTGTTTGGCGCAATTCTTCTGTCTACATGCACCTCGCAATAGTCTGGGATAACATTCCCTGCAACTCCTCCATTCATCCTTGTAATCGCAATCGTGCCCTTCTGTGCCTTCTCATCGATTTCCCTAGCTTCGCGCAGCCTTTCTATGTCCTGTACGAAAGACGCCGCCTTTGCTATCGCGTTGTCGCCAAGCCACGGCGAAGATCCGTGTGCCATCTTGCCTCTGAATCCAATCTTGACGCCTAGTATTCCCTTCTGCCCAAGGCGTATCTTGAGCCCGCTGGGCTCTGCAATTATTCCGTATCTAACGCCATTGAACAGGCTCTTTCTTCTACCGAGTAGGTACTGCGATCCTTTGAACTTCGACTCCTCATCGGCAACGAATGCCAAGAGCAGCCTTCTTTTGAAATTATCGATGTCAATACCCTCAAGAGATGCAAGAATCGAAGCAACGGCACCTTTCATATCTGCTGCGCCCCTGCCGTATATCCTGCCACCCTTCACTACCGCAGAGTTGTTCTGCTTGCCAGTAGGAAAAGGTACCGTGTCTATGTGCCCGTTGAGCATAAGGCCATCGCCCTTTCCTATGCTGGCAACAACGTTCGCCCTTCCGGGTTCAAACTCGATGATTTCAGAGTCTATCCCCAGACCTTTCAGATAACTGTGTATATATCTCGCAGCTTCGATCTCCCTGCCCGGAGGATTTGCTGTGTTTATGTTGATTAGCTCTTTTGTTAGCCTTACCACTGCTGGCTCGCTTGTCATACTCTGGTAAGTTGAGTGCCGTTTTATATAAGACTGAGCCTTATCAAGGACCACATTCCTTAGTATGTCCTCAACACCTTTGGCGTGATCGTATTCAGAGACACAAACAGCTGCCGCCTTTACCCGTTCATTGGCGTTTGAAATGGTGTAAAACCTATCAACAGAGCCTATCATCCCACTGTTTTCGTCATCGCTTATCATCACAACTTCGTACCCTTCATACTGCTCATCGACGATCTTTTTTAAGGTAGTCGCCTTGCTACACGATTTGGGATTTATGAGTAAGTTTCCAGAAGTAAGAGAAGTAACAACATCAAACTCTGCGCCAAGAGCCTTTATCTCCGCTGCAACCAGCTCTGATGCCTGCTTTAGGAGTTTTAGGTCCCTGACAAATATACCTTTCTCGACCCTGCCGACGAATATGCTCATCGTGTACTTCCTGAACTTATTGGAGACGAATAGTATTTTTGCGTCATTCTTCTCTGGCTTCTGCAAGAAAGCTACAGTATCTTTGGCCAGGAACTCGCTTCCAGGAAACCTAGATTTTAGTAATTTCGGTATCCTTTCCAGTAGCACTGTAATCTCTCCATCTTTTACATAGCGACTGGGTTGTTGATTTGGAACGACGGAGAAGGCGCCGTTCTCACCTATGATGAACCCATTTAGCCCAAACTTCTTGTATGCTGGAAGGAGGTCCTCAAGGGCCCTATTGGAGTTGAGGGAGAAAATGATGCCCTTATCTTCCAATGCCTTTATTGTGCCAAAAATCGAATCGGAGTTTACCTTGTATTCCGTGTCCACCAAGGTGCCGTCGATATCTAGCAGTATCATTGTGCGCATCGGACACACCTCAACCCTTTTCAAAATACTTCCTGTACCTGCGGCCCTCACGAACCGCCAATTTGACCGCCTCCTCGGGGCTATTTGCCTCTATCACCTTCATCCTTTTCCTCGAGTCAATGTATCTCCCGACGTATTCGTCAGTGCATCCGCCATACCCGCGCAGACCTACTACCGGGATGTCTGCTTGGTAAGCAACTGCAATCTCGGTGAGCGTGCCCGAGCCCCCGCTTATGCAGATTATTGAATCGCATGCAAGTGACAAGACAAGTTCCCTGCCGCCGCCCCTCACAAGACCGCATGGTATTATTATGTCTGCATCACGCTGCACTATGCCCTTGCCCTTATCGTATGTGACCCCTACTGTCAGGCCGCCTTTTGACTTTGCGCCCCTGCATGCCGCAGTTGAGAGCGAGTCAACGTCTTTCTCTGCTCCGAAGAACAGGATTGCTCCTGCGACAGCCACCTGCTGGCCCAGCCTATACGCTGCCTGTTCCGCCGCCTTCGAATACCTCACATCCCCGGCAGATCCCATGACTCCTATTTGCAGTTTTCTTTCTATTTGTTTCATATTCTCGCCATTTTTTAGCATAAACGAAGGAGAAGCGGCTCAGCTAGCCCGTATTTTATAACAAAAGGACCAGAGCGGCTAGATTTACATCGCAGCGATGGCTCTGAGGCATAAGAAATGCATAGCAGAGTGAAGTAACTCCTCCATTTTTACCATCATGTTGTTTTCGCCTTCCCTGATATTTAAGGCTTTTCTACAGCTTCGCCACGTGCCTTTATTTAAGCTACCATGCCCAAAAAGAGATATTGACAAGTGGTAACGTGCCAAAACGCATACTGTTCAGGTGGGGAACGCATACGGTTGAGGAGGAAGATGTTAGGGTAAAGGGCAAGAAAACAACGGTCAGAAGGGTGACAAGCAATGATTCTGTGTGTATTTTGCCCCTGATTGGGAAGAATGGTGTCATCATCGTGCGCCAATACCGCAAGGGGGTAAACAGATATGTTTACGAGCTGCCCGCAGGCCAGATAGAGAAGGGTGAGAAACCAGCCCATGCGGCAAGGAGGGAGCTTGAGGAGGAGATAGGGTATAGGGCCGGCAAGCTGAAGTTCCTGTTCACATCATACATAAATCCAAGCCTGGATACCGAGACAACATACCATTTCCTTGCCACGGATTTGGTAAAAACCAAGCAAGGCCTTGAAGAGAGCAAGGAGATAACTTTTAAGACGGTAAAGATGCCGCAGCTTATTAAGATGGTAAAAGGGCAGAAGATAAAGGACAACGATTCGCTTGTCGGGATACTGCGCTATTTTGTAATTACAATGGACAAGGTGCGTTAGTCTGGCGGAATTACTACTTGATTGGGGAATAGATGGGCTAAAGAGGGCTCTGGGCAGAAACCTGGCCATCGTCATAATAGACCAATTACGCTTCAGCTCGGCAGTTGTAACTGCAACAGCCCTCGGTTTCGTGATTGAGCCAACTTCAGATAAAGCGCGAAAAACTGAGGGCTTCACACTCTCCCCACAACCATTCTTGGGCAATCCCCCGAAGAAGGTTACAATAGAGTCGCCAAACGGCGCCTTTTTGTCCATAAATGCAAAAGGCGAAAAGCACGTTGTCTATGGTTCGATACTGAACGCAAAAGCTGTCGGGTTATGGCTTGATCAGATGAATATGGATGCGACACTTATTGCTGCTGGAGAGGTTAGTCTGGAAAGGCGCCAGCTGATGCAGGATAGGGAAAAGGAACTAGCAAAAGACAATCCAATATTCGCCGAAGAAGATCTCCTTGCCGCGGGTGCAATTGCATATTTCTCGAGAATGCACAAGGAAGCAAGATGCAAAGACGCAGAAAATCTATTTATTGCAAATAAGAATAGACTACTCGATGAACTAAAAAGCACTGCCAGCCACCGATTCTTAGAAGAGAGGGGCAAGGGGGAGGAAACTGTTTATTACGGCAAACTCAATTTGTATGGTACAATACCAAAACTTCATTTCATTGGCAATAGTCCGGAAATAAGTAGTGCAACAGGCACAAAATCCACCCGGCAATGACTTTTATCTCTAAACTCGCTAGTTAGTGCTGGTAGACTTGCCTAGCCAAAGCCGGATAAATTTCCATCTACGTGGTTTGCCCCTACCTTCCCAGATACACAAAGTGAGGAATCTAACATCTATCTCGGCTCTAAAATCGAGATTTCTATATTCCTTGAGTATGGAATAAAACTTCTTTTTGTTAAGATCCGACCTTGCCAATGTAAGGTGCGGATGGAATGGAACTCCGGTGGGCTTTCGTTTCTCAAAAGATATCAAGATTTGTCTGTGGAGCCCTACAAGCCGCTTTGATTTATTTATTTTCAGATAAATCACATAGTTGCGTGATCTGCCATACTTTTTCATGAAGTATCCGATCCCATCAATCTGCAAGGTCATTTTTCTATACTCTGAACATATCTCCCTAAGCTTTACCAAGGAATCCTTTTCCCATACGGGCTCGCCTGAATAGAGAATAGTGATATGCGGGCCCTTGGCATCGTAAAGAGCTTGAGAAACACTGTATTGTGATTTCAGCCTGCGCATTAGTGCCCTTACCTTATTTGATAAGGCT
>JAGWHG010000056.1 GCA_028866975.1 Microcaldota archaeon
AAGTTACTCTGGAGGTAACCGGTTCGTGGCTGGTGAGAGTTCACATCGACCCAGCCGTTTGATACATCGATATGGGCTTAGGTCATCCTGGCGGTGCAGGAGCCGCCAAGGGCCGGACTGCTCGTCCGTTAAAGACCTACATGAGCTGAGTTCAGTACGTCGCGAGACAGTACGGTAATATCTACTGAAGGTGTCAGTCTCAGAGGGCAAGGAATTTTTAGTACGAGAGGAACGAAATTCCGGCGCCTCTAGTTTACCGGTTGTCGAAAGGCATAGCCGGGTAGCCACGCGCTAAGCGGATAAGACCTGAAAGCATCTAAGGTCGAAGCCGCACCCGAAACGAGAGACTTAGGGTGGTTGTAGTACACAACCTTAATAGGGCAGGGGTGTAAGCAGAAAGCTTCGGCGATCTGCGAGCCCACTGCTACTAACACCTAATAATGCAAGCTTGCTTCTCAATATTTTTTGTTTTAAACAACGCCTAGCCGAGCTTGGCCTCTTTTGTTTTAAACAAAACTAGGATAGATGTATTTAAAACCCGTGCCGCAAGGCTAATAGAAGACTGGGGTTTTGTTTTGATAAGTAAGACTGCTAGCGATTCGGTGCCTTTCCCGGTAGGATTCAGGTGGGACAGGAACAATGAGAGCCTTGAGCTGAGCATCGGCGGAAAACCTGTCAAGGGCAGCGGACCATTGATAAGTTTTGCATCGTTGATCATGGAGAATGTCGTGATAGGCAAGGTGGGGGAAAAGTCTTCGCTAATTGTTGAGGTAAACGAGTCATTCGCAACTATAGACAGTGAGGTTTTCAAAAGCATCGGCAAAAATCGCACCCAGACGTCACAGACAGAGAAGAGGGATGTTTGGCTGAAGCTGCTAGGCAATACGCTTGAGAAGTACAGCGACGTAATCAAGGGAGTAACAAACAACGAAGATCTAACCCCTTTCACATCATACAAGCAGTTTGTCGCGGCTTTCAGTGACGCTTATACTGCGATAAACGACATAAACCAGAGGTTTGCACAGACTGCATTATACGATCCTTTGGGCATGAAGATAATAGAGGAGATGGCCACGGTGCGGTCAAAGTTGATGGAGGCCAGGAACTTTGTCAATACAGAACTTAGGAAGTACAGGGTGCTCAAGGACAAATTAGAATCTATAGAAGCCAAGGCGTGCAAGAAACAGGAGCTCGACGAAATAATTGCGAGCATGAAGGGAAGGGAGTATTCTGCGGAGAACGAGCGCGTAGCTCTGGCCAAGGCAAGCATACCTGCCTTGGAGGGGAAGAGGGGAGCAATGGCAAACGAGATGGTCAAAGAGCAGCAGAAGCTGGATAAGCTGTTTGGCGTCCTTGCAAATGCTGCCTCCAAGTTCGATTATCTGATGGAGGGCAAGAACTCCGGCACTTTCTGCGATTGGCTGCAAAACAAGCAGAAGATTCTGGAAAACGAGGAGCTGTTTTCCGAGCGGGTAGGACTAATGATAAAGAAAGTGGAATCTGGAATGGTGAAGCTCAGGGACAAGAAAGAAAGGGAGAGGGTACTCAACGCGCTCTCCCAACTATCGGATGAGGCAGAGCTGAAGCAAATTTTTAGCGAGATAAGAACTGCATATGCTCTCTCCTCGGCCGTGAACGACATAGACTTGGAGATAGGAAAGTCAAAAGAACTCATCAACAGCAACATTACTACCGTGACGCGGAAAGATGAAGAGATTCAGCGCCTACAGGGTGAGTCAAATGGCTTGACCTCCTTCATCGAAGATGGAAAAGCGGACGTCATACAGTATGTAAAGAGCGTATATGGCGTAGACATAGTTTTCCAAGGGCTGGACATAAAGACGCTGAAGGACGTTATCAGATAGCTGCAAAGAGCGCGCTTGGCGATCTTACATTTTAACAATTGGCGCAAAGCTACAAAAGCCTGCTTTTCCATAATTGCTCATGGCAAAGACCTCGTTTGACAGCATAATAGACAACTTTCTAGAGCACACGATACAGAGGACTAATTCGATACAGCGCTACAACACAAAGCAGATAATCAGGCCGCAGAACGTCATGGAGCACGAAGGCGCAGTGACATTCATCGCGATGGTGCTCTCAGACCACCTCAACTCCGTCGGGGTGAGAAACGACACGGAAAAGGTGCTGAGGATCGCAATCACCCACGACAAGGACGAGGTCGTGTCGGGCGATGTCAACTACGATGCGAAATACAGCCACGGCAAGATATCGAAGGATTTGCGCCGCAGCCTCGATAGGCTCGGAGACCATGTGATACAGGACCTTTACGGCAGGCTAAACAACAAGAAGCTTGCAAAACGCTATTACGACCTCTACCGCGAGGAGAAGGGAAAGAAGAGCGTGGAAGCAAAGATAGTGAAGATGGCCGATTACATCGACGTAATATTGTATGCCAGGAACGAGCAGTCGCTTGGAAATCGGGAGATGGCAATCGTTGAGAAGGGCGCTCACGAAGGCTTCTCAAAGATATTCAACGAGCTGGCAGGGAAGTAGCTACTTTTGGTTCTGCCAGTGGTGCTTGCTTGAGTCCGTGCCATAAGGCGTCTCCGAATCTGATGACATTCTGGCAAGGATCAAATGTATTACACCGTCATCAAGCTTGATTGGTATTGTATCGCCGCTTAGATTCTTTATCGAGGCCTTTATCACGCCCTTAAAGCCGCTGTCTATCACCGCAAAGAGCCCCATAAGCCCCTGCCTTGTGTACCTGCTTCGAAGAAGCATCAGCCCCATGTGCCCGTTTGGCGTCTCAATCGTCTCGACAGTCCTTACTTTTATCAGCTCGTTGGGCTTTATTTCGTATGTTGTGCCAGGGATCGGGTTTCCATCTTTGTCTAGCACTTCCACCGCCATGTCGTATCCGTTCGGGGTCAGCCTTGCCTCGTTGTAGGGCTTGATACCTAGCGGGTCATCTTTCCTCTTCATCAGCTCCTTTATGTCCTTGTCGCTTAGAAACATCGTATCACTTTTAACGCACTGGCCCAGGCAGCGTGGTTATCGATGAATCCGATACCGGCCCACCGATGCCAACTTCTGAGAGCGAGAGTATGACTGTCGTAGTCGTGCTGGGCTGTGAGAGATAGAGCGCAAGGTAAGCAGTAAGTGGCAGGTTGCTTGCCGGCGATACGCACGATTGCAGCACCCCGTTGACTCCATTTATCGAGCTCACATTTAGTATTCCATTGAGAAATGAGAGCTGGCCAAGATATGGGCCGACCTTGCTTAGAGGTATTGCGAAGCTTGAGTTGAGAAAGATGCACGGTGTGCCATCGAATTCGCTCGGATACACATTGTTGACCGTTGCGTTGATGCCTGTGGCAAGATAATATAGTGTAAGATTGGTGACGTTTGCATCGGACTTTGCGCTGCACACGTATCCAGAGCTCTTATTGAGCAAATCCTGCTGGCTGCAGGTGTATATCGTGTTGCCCAGTTTCACGAACGATGCATTGACGCTGCCTATTACTGGCACGCCTGAGAGCGATATCGCAAGCTTTGAATCGTTTGCGTATCGAAGATTTGTTATTGCGAGTGGTGCGATAACGGGCAGAGACACCCCTCCGACATTCACAGAGGCGCTGATCTTACCTAAGTAGGTTATGTTGTACTGCAGCGTGCCCAAAGCGCCTGTCGGCGTCTGGGACAGGTTTGCGATATTGACGTTGGTCTGCGATGAGAGGGACTTGTAAAGCGGACTTGAAGCAAGAGATTGTATCGATGAATTTGTGCTGCCGGATAGGTTCGGAAGCGAAGGCGCCGGATTGCTCGTGGCGTACACGTAGTACGTTGCAACCGTGCCTGCGCCTATGAGCAGTATTATCAGTATTATTATGAGCGGGGCGATCGCTTTCATAAAACTAATTTACCGAAAACATATATAGATTATCGCGCAATTACCATCGATGGATATCATACTTTTGGCAGGAGGGTTCGGAACTAGGATGGAGCCGATAAGCTCCTTCATACCCAAGGCGCTGCTCCCGATCGGCGGGCGGCCCATAATTGACCACATAATAGAGGACCTTGCAAGGCACAAGGAAGTGGACAGGATAATAATTGACACCAATGAGCGCTTTAGGGACCAGTTCGAATATTTCATGCACCTCAAAGGCGCTGAATCCAAAATGCGCTTTGAGCTTGTGGTGGAGCCGACAAAGAGCAACGGCGAGAAGCTCGGCCAGATAAAGGGCATAGAATACGTGCTAAAGAAGGCGGATGTCGAGTCGGATTTCATGGTGGTATCGACCGACAACTATTTCGACTTCGGTCTAGGTGGCGTGATAAAGCACTTTGAGAAGTCCAGAAAACCGACGTTTGGAATGTTCGAAACCGATTCGATGGAGCTGCTGACGCGCTCTGGAGTAGCCAGGATGGAGGAAGATAGGGTAGTTGAGCTTGAGGAGAAGCCTGCGAAACCGAAATCGAACCTGCTAAGCATGGGGATATACGCATTTCCGAAAGGCTCGATTGGGCT
>JAGWHG010000057.1 GCA_028866975.1 Microcaldota archaeon
TTCAAGCGAGGCTTTTGCAAACGCAACTCTTGGACACGCTCAGGCGCTCTCAAATTGCGAAGAGCTGATAAATCGGTTCTATCTTTTCGGCGTGAGGGCACTCAACGCCACCATGCCCACAAATTATTATGCATACATGAGGGTGCTGCAGCTAATAGAGCAGGTGTGCGACGACCTCATATTGAATTCCAAGACGAGCAAAAAAGTGCCAGTGGAGATGATCAATAAGGTGAAGACGCAGTTCGAGATGAGCATGGAGGCGCTTAGCGGCGATGAGGGTGCAATAAGCAGGGCGATAGACTTCGGCGAGCCGATGCTCGAGAAGCTCGACGTAAAAAAGCCCGCGACATATGGCGAGATGCTGTTTAGGGACATGGTGCAGAGCACGATAGCCATAGCAGAAACAGGGATAGCGTTTAGGAAGCCCAGCAATGGCGATTCACTGCTGTAATCAGAGTACGATCTCCGGATAGAGGGGAAATCTGCTGCACAGAGCAAGCGTCTTTGCCTTGGTGCCCAAGACAGTGGCGTTCTGCTTGATTTCATTTCTAAATCGCGCAAGTTCCGCATTGCGCAGGTCCTTGTCCGCAAGCATCTTGTAGCCATTTATCTGCTCAACGACGTCTGCGATGTAGTTTGCAATCTCTCTCATCTCGTTTTCCTTCATGCCCCTTGTAGTGAGCGCAGGGGTTCCAAGTCTAATGCCGCTGGGGTAGAATGCAGTCCAGGGCTCGGCAGGTATTGTATTCTTGTTGAGTACAATTCCCGCCATGTCGAGAGCCTCCTGCGCATAGATCCCCATGCCATGCCCGTATTTTGTAAGATCTACCAAAAGCATGTGGTTGTCAGTTCCGCCAGTAACAAGCCTAAATCCCCTTTTGGCAAGTTCATCGCCAAGAGCCTTTGAATTCCTCACCACCTGCGCTGAGTACTCCCTAAATTCGGGTCTTGAGGCCTCGAGCAGCGCAAGAGCAAGAGCGGCAGTGGTATTGTCATGCGGACCGCCCTGCAGTCCCGGAAAGATCGTCTTGTCAATCTTCTCGGCAAGCTCGGGATCCTTCTTCATCCCGCGCTCTGTCACCATTATCATAGCGCCCCTCGGTCCGCGAAGCGTCTTGTGGGTTGTCGTCATGATGACATGCGCGTAAGGCACAGGGCTCTTGTGTGCGCCGCCAGCTACAAGTCCTGCGATGTGCGATATGTCTGCGATCAAGTAGGCTCCAGTTTCATCAGCAATCTTTGCAAACTCCTCGAACGGAAGCTCCCGCGTGTACGCAGTGGCGCCGATCCAAATCAGCTTCGGCCTGTTTTCGCCGGCAAGCGTCCTAACCTCATCGATGTCTATGTAGCCGTCAGGCTTTACATGGTATGGGACGCTATTGAAGAATTGCCCAGTCACGCTCGTCTTCCACCCATGGGTCAGGTGCCCGCCATCAGGCAGGTTGAGGCCCATTATCGTATCGCCAGGTTTGCACAGCGCGGCGTATATCGCAAAGTTTGCAGGCGAACCGGAATACGGCTGCACATTTGCGTGCGGAACGCCAAAGAGCCTCTTTGCACGATCGATTGCAAGGTTCTCCACTATGTCTATGAATTCGTTGCCGCCATAGTACCTCTTTCCAGGGTAGCCTTCAGAGTATTTGTTGGTCAGCGGCGAGCCGAGCGTGCGAATCACATCTATGCTCGCAAAATTCTCGGACGGGATCATCTCGAGCGTCTCACGTTGCCTAATAATTTCCTTCTTCAGCGCCTCGGCAAGCTCTGGGTCAACCTTTCCAAGTGCGTCTAATTCCCCCATCCGACCACAGCGTAGATAAGTATCGACACCAACCCATAAATTGCTTTCTGCACAAAATAGAATGCAAGTGGATCCAATGGGAAAGTTCATAGTGCTCGAAGGCCTCGAAGGCTGCGGCAAGACCACGCAGGCAAAGCTGCTCTACGAGGCGCTCAGGGAGCGCGGAGAGAAATGCGTCCTCACAAAGGAGCCGACGCAAAGCGACATCGGCAAGCTGATTATGGCAGACGTGCAGAAGAAGGAGGACAGGCTAGACATAATGGGCCTGCAGTTCCTCTTCGTTGCAGACCGCATGGAGCACGTAGCAAAGTTCATAGTGCCAAAGCTCGATGAAGGTTACACCATAGTATCCGATAGGTACAGCTACTCAACGATAACGCACGTACATGCATTTGCAAAGCCCCCGTATTCCGATCTTGACTGGATGCTAAACGTCCACAGCAAGCTGCCAGTGCCGGATGCGGTTATATACATAAACGTATCGCCCGAACTTGCCATGGAGAGGATAAATTCGCGAGGCGATGGCAAGCGCAGGTTCGACAATCCTGCAAATCTCAAGGCCCTGGCAAAAAGCTACTCGGAAATAGGAAAGAAGCTCCCAAAGATTTGGCACATTGTAGATGGCAACAAGTCGCAAAATGAGGTAACAGAGCAGCTTTTGGCAGTGTTTGACAGCCTCTAGAAAGGGCTTTATTTATTAACGCCCCATTATACTTCGGTAATATGGGGGCAACATTCTTTCTTTTGGACATAACATCCTGGGCGGCACTGGCCGTAGCGGTCATAATAGTGCTTGCGATAATCGCAATCTTCAACGGTTTTGTATCGAAGAGGAACAGGGTGCAGGATGCATGGGCGCAGATCGACGTGCAGCTCAAGAGGAGATACGACCTGATCCCAAACCTCGTAGCGACCGTCAAGGGCTACAAGGAGTACGAGAAGGGCGTGCTCACGCAGATAACAAAGCTGAGAAGCTCGCTCATAAACGGCTCGGTGCAAGACAAGGCGCAGGCAAACAACCAGTTCAGCTCCGCGCTCAAGAGCATCTTTGCCGTAGCCGAGAACTACCCAGACCTTAAGGCATCGCAGAACTTCAAGGAGCTGCAAGACCAGCTAGAGACAACGGAGGACAAGATCGCATTTGTAAGAACTTCGTACAACGACTACGTGCTAGATTACAACAACGCGCTGCAGACTTTTCCGGGCAACGTGCTCTCAGGGATTTTCCACTTCACAAAGGCGGACTTCTTCCAAGCGCCCGAGGGCGAGAAGCAGCCGGTCAAGGTGGACTTTAGCGAAGAGGGCAAGGAGAAGCCAAAGCCGGCAAAGGGCAAGAAGGGCAAATAGAGGGTAGGCAGAGATGACCAGTTTCTTTGACGAGATAGCGCAGAACAGGCTAAAGTCACTGGTGCTGATGGCACTCTTCTCCATGTTCTTCATCGCGATCCTCTACCTCTTCGTTTTGTTCATGGGCGGAGGAGGGCCGACCTCGATATCAATAGCGGTATTTCTTGTCGCAATATACGCGATAATAATATTCTACACAGGTGACAAGCTCGTCCTCACGGTTTCACGCGCAAAGGAAGCTGACAGAAAGCAGTACAGGGATCTCTATGGGATAATAGAGGGCCTTGCATCAGCGATTCAGGTCCCGATGCCGAAGGTCTACATAATCAACGACCCGAGCCCCAACGCATTCGCCACAGGAAGGAGCAGGAAGGTTTCATCTGTCGCAGTGACCACCGGCTTGCTCAATATCATGGACAGGCGGGAGCTTAGCGGGGTGCTGGCCCATGAGATGTCGCACATACAAGACAACGACATTCAGTTCATGACAATCGCAGTAGTGTTCGCAGGCGCAATCGGGATAATGGCGGCGTTCATAAGGAACATGCTGTTCTTCGGAATGGGGGGAAACAATCGCAACGGCGGGATAATACTGCTAATAGCACTGGTGATCGGATTGCTGGCGCCGTTCTTTGCACTGCTCATCAGGCTTGCGATATCAAGGAGAAGGGAGTACATGGCAGATGCCAACGGCGCAAGGCTCACAAGAGACCCGCATTCACTCTCAAGCGCGCTCAAGAAGCTGTTGATGTATGAAAAGGATCCAAAGAGCGTTCCGCTTCAGCATGTAAACGAAGTGACTGCAAACCTGTTCTTTGCAAATCCGTTCAAGGCAGGAAACATTGCGAATATCTTCTCCACGCACCCGCCGCTTGAGGAGAGGATAAAGAAGCTAGAAGCTATGTATTAATTTAGGCCATCAACTTTTTTTTAGCCATCGATGTAGATTCCGGCTTTTTGATTGCCTGCATAGGTTCCACCTTTCTCATAACGCCGTCTTTTTCACGCCTGTACAGCTCGCCGTTCTCTAGGAGTTTGTGGATCACCAGACCTTTTATTTCCGGGCCAAGCCTACTCTCAAGCTCTTTTATTATATTATTTACCTTAGCGTCGTCTTCCTTCTTCAGGCGCGGTATGTAAATCTCCTGCAGGTTGAGCCCATTGTGCGCCGTAGCAAGCTTGAGGTCCTTTATCAAATCGATAATCTCGCCTTGGATGCAATAAGATCTGTTTATATCAAGGAATCTCCCGAAAGTTTCAGAGTACTTTACGCTCGACGCAGGCATTATTACA
>JAGWHG010000058.1 GCA_028866975.1 Microcaldota archaeon
ATTATCTCCCTGAGTATCTCGTAGTGCTTGGTCTGCACGTCAATAGCATTGTCGAGCCTTATCTCGTACCTGCTTGGCTTGTAGGGCTCGGCTTTCTTGACGAGCTTTGCCAGCTCGCGCCCATCGCCTGCCGCTATCACCAGTACCGTCTTCAAAACATCCCCCATACATATTCGCCAGTGCAGATTTATAAAACGCTTCAAACCCGACGAACCTCTGGGCAAGCTTTATAAAGATTCAATTACACTTTTTTCTAAGATTGGGGGTTTTTTGGCAAGCAACACGACAATAGCAATAGGAGTCATAGTAGTGATAGTGATAATCGCAGCCGCATTTTTCCTGTACGGCTCAGGTCCCGCAGCTCCATCAGGCGGCGGAACAACGCCGCAATCAGGGCAGAGCCTGCTTGCAGTCCAAATAACTGACCCACCGCAGGTCCCTGCGCACACGCAGTCGCTTGTGGTGGCATATTCATCAGTTCAGGTTCACACATCCGGCGCAGCAGGCTCTGGATGGGTCAGCGCAACAGGCAGCGGCTCGATAGACCTCATGACGGTGCTTAACCTCAGCCAGACGATAGCTACTGCAAGCGTGGCAAACGGGACGACAGTCGACATGGTGAGGTTCAACGTAACTTCTGCCAAGATAACGATAAACGGCACAACATACAATGTAACGGTGCCCAGCTCAACTGTAACTGCAAAGTTAATAGGCGAGTCCAGGGTGAACGGCACAAGCAAGGCGCTGCTGCAGCTCTCTCCGGTTGTGGCAACAATAGTCACTGAGAATTCAACGGTATTCGTATTGGTCCCGTCAGTCAAGGCCGTGATAGTGGGAAGCAGCTCTGCATCGCTTAGCGTAGGCGCAAGGGAGAGCCTGCGCGCAGACGAGGAGGATAGGCTCAACGGCACCGCCTCTGTTTCGATAACAAGCGCAAGCCTCTCAGTAGTTGGAAACACAACCAAGCTGAGCGTAACGGTGTCAGACAGCTCAAATTCGAGCGTCGTGATTAAGCACGTAGGAGTATTTGGCAATGAGTCGGTGCTTTTCAACAAGAGCGCGATAGTTGCAAGGGCAGAGGTACGTGCCAACGAGTCGCTGAGCACTGCAAGGGAGCGACTCGCCGAGTTTTGCTCAAGTGTTAACAAGAGCGCCTCGACAAGCGGTTCTGTTAATGGAATCGTTCGTATCGGGGCTCTTGGCAGCGGTTCGTCAAACAACACAGCGGCGTCATCAGAGTCATCGGATGTGGAGGTAGAAGGCGGCTACAGCGTGCATGTGAACGGCAGCATCTGCACCGCGGCATCCGCAGCGTTCATCTCGACGCTTTCCAACCAGATAAACTCGCAGCTCATCAACCTGACCGCAAAGATTAGCTCGCAGCAGGAGTCGGCAAGATTCTTTGCCTTCATAGTGGCAGGCAACTCGACGCTCATAACTCCGTCTGCGGAGGGAGACTTCGAATCCCCCGGATACACGCTGCAAGCTGGCCAGAGCCACACATTCACCTTCACGGGCACAATTGCGCCTGCGCAGGGGCACATAGTAATCGTGCCAAAGGCGGGCTCTGTCTACAAAATCGGCGTGCAGGGCGAGGAAGGGGCCTATGCATCCACAAACGTGACTGCAAGCAGTGGCTGATATTTTAATCTTTTTCGGCCGAATAAGGTCATGCGGTTACGAAGGCTGCTTTGGATACTTGCATCGGTGCTAGTTATCGCATACATACTGTTCAACTTGTTCTCGGCGAACAGGCCCGCACAGCAGGCGTCAAACCTGACAACTACCATCTACTCGGCACAAAATGCAACCACCACAGTCGTGCCTTATACGCAGAATCTGGGCAACGGCGAATGGGTATATGTTGACTCGCAGGGCCACAAACACTATTATGTCAATCTAAACGAATCCCTTGGCATAAACGACAGCGCAAACGCCGCCAAATAAATGCTAGCTAACGATTATAAAGGTAGCAAAGCAAATGCAGTATGCCGAGGTGGCGGAATCTGGTTAACGCGCCGGTCTTGAATTATTTCAAGAGCTGATCTTAGGAAATGATGCGACAAGCGAACCGGTTCCCTTACGGGATTTAGGGTTCAAATCCCTACCTCGGCGGAGATGCTAAAATGATTGACGTTTCGACGCTGTTCATGCTTATCGCAGGCATAGTGTTCTTAGGATACATACTCAATGCGCTGTTCTACAAGCTCAAGATTTCAAACATACTGCCGCTCCTGCTAATCGGCCTTGCAATAGGCCCAATGCTGCACCTTGTCGATACATCGCCGAGCAGCATAGTCGTGCAGGTCTCGCCATTTGTCACCGCCCTTGCGATAGCGTTCGTGCTTTTCGATGTCGGGATGGGGATAAGGTTCTCGTCGCTTAGGAACATACTCCTCCAGGCGTCGAAGTTCACGATCCTGACGAGCATGATAACGGGAATAGCCATGACGCTGGTCTTCTACTATGTGGAGGGCTGGAGCACGCTCTTCTCGCTCATGGCTGGCTTTGCGATATCGGGAACAAGTTCTGTAACACTGCCGTCGCTCTTCAAGGTCGCAAAGGTCACCGAGGACACCAAAACCACCCTCGCGTACCAGAGCGTGTTCAACGACGTCTTCAGCCTTGTCATACCGCTGATATTCTTCAACATAATCGCCACGGGCCAGTACACCGCAACGTTCGTTGCAGGCGAGCTTGCTGGCTTCGTGATAGGGTCGCTGGTGCTTGGAATACTCTTCGCAGCGTTCTGGGTGTTCATTCTCAAGAAGTTCAGGAGGTATAGCAGCGAATACAGCTGGATGCTCACGCTCACCATGGTCCTTGCGATATACGGAACATCTGAATACCTGCATTTCAACGGCGCACTCTCAACTTTCATATTCGGCATCTTGCTGGCTAATATCTCAGATATGAAATTCCTAGTCAAGAGCTATGTGAAGCCGGTCCTTTCTGACGTGTCGCATATCAAGGTGTACCAAAAAGAGATAACCTTCTTTGTAAGCACCTTCTTTTTCGTCTACATAGGGATGCTCTTCGACCTGCAAGGCCTGCAGTATGTCATAGTTGCGCTTGTCGTTGCAATGTGCGTGATAATGCTGCTGATCCGCTACTTTACCACCCTTACGCTCGGCAGAATAATACCAAACGGCAAGCACGAGAAGAGCAACAAGTCGCTTATCAGATTATACGTGGCACAGGGCCTCGCCCCGGCAATTATCGCGACCCTGCCCGCAACGATAGGCATTGCGGTGCCGAACTTCATAGACATAGTATTCTTGGTGATACTCATATCCAACGGCATACTCTCCTTGGGACTTTACAGGTATGCAAAATTGTATGCTGAGGAAATCAAATGAGGCTCATAGACCTAAACATATGGGGAGGCAAGCTATCCAACGATCTCGAGGAGTTCATCTCGCGAAATCGACAGACCACGGACATATTCTGCTTCCAAGAGGTGCTCGATGAAGCTGCAGGCGCCCTCTCAGAAGGTTTTGTATCGCCTGGCGCCGTGCCGGACATCTATCTCAAGCTCTGCCATATGTTGCCCGATTTCACATCGCTGCTAAGCGACACATACACATCGCACAACCTTCGACTGGCCATCTTTTTTAAGCGGGGCCTCAAGCTTGCGGGCAGCGGAGAAATAGGCCTGTGCGCCAAGCGGCCAGTGGAGTTTAGGGGGCGCACATCCCTAATTTCCTCAATATTGCAGTGGGCAGAATTCGATCTGAGCGGCAGGCGGCTCACCATAGCCAACGTCCACGGACTATTCACCCCCGATAAGCTTGATAACCCTGACCGCATAGAGCAATCCGAAAAGATCGTTAGGTTCCTAAATAGAAGGGAGGGCGCCAAGATACTGTGCGGCGATCTGAATGTCGACATTGCTACCAAGAGCATAGGCATCCTGGATGGGAGCCTACAAAATCTTATCAGGGAATACAACGTGGCAACTACAAGGAATTGGCACACGCCTGCAGAGGTGCCGAAGTTTGCCGACTATGTCTTTGTTTCCAAAGACGTAAACGTGGAAAAATTCGAGGCCATGCAAGACGATGTGTCAGATCACCTGCCGCTAAGCATCCGGTTCAGCTAGCAGTCGGCTTATATAACTTCGGATTGTT
>JAGWHG010000059.1 GCA_028866975.1 Microcaldota archaeon
TGTTTGCCATCTAATCGCCCATGCCTTCGTGAAGGAGCCGATTTGCCAGGGCGCGGGTGTAGCCTTCGGGCACGTTGGTCATCGCATAGCTTGCCCAGTCCTTGCCGAATGGAATGACAACGCTAATCCTGCTGCCTTTTTTTGCCATCTTGCCCAGCTTTTTCTCGCCGTAGCCTAATTGGAACTCAAGGATTAAAGAGCTTCTGTATTTTGTCCCTTTTTTGGACAGTTTCGATGCCAATCCCTCATTTGGCGAGTTGAGAACTACGCTCCGAAGCGATTTGGTTATGGATTCTATCGGCTCAGTCTTCTCGTGCTTTCCATCCAGCTCCTTCTTGCCAAGCATTATCTTGAGCTCCTTTATGGCCTTGTTTGCCTTTGCGTACCTAATCGCCTCCTCTAGGCTGTGGACCGCAACCCCCATGCCCTTGCCGTCATGCACATGCTCTAGCAGCAATGTCTCTGAGAAGGGATCCGTGAGTTCGCACCAAACGAAAACCCCTGCTTTCCTTGCGACCGCAAGTATGCTATCTAGGTTCCTTGCCGCATACTCCCTCTCTAGCCCGCTGCCGAGCTGCTCGAGCTTTAGGTGCACAGTCGCCTTTATACCCATCCTTGCTATCTCTCGTGCCAGCTGCATGTAGGTGGTCGTGTTATAATTTGCCCTTGCCTTGTCCTGCGGCGCGCTTGAGATGAAGTTTATCGAAACCGGCATTCCCTTCTTATTGTACTCCTTGGCCCTAGCTATAGCAGAGCCCATTGTGGGACCTGAGATGTGCTTTCGCACAAGCCTGTGTATTACCCTTTCAACTATGGAACCCTGCTTTGCGGCCAATATAATCACATATATGTATCGTTATGAAAATACGTTAGGCCAAGTGCCTGCTGATACATTAATAATTCGGAATTCAAGCTTAAAAACCCTTGCGGTTGAGAGCCTTATAAAGTCTGCAAAAGCCGGTATAGAAAAGTATAGCTTTTTATATATGTTAATACCATATTAATACGGTGTTAATATGGTTAAAGCAATAATCACCATAACCGACGATGCGAATAGGATATTGAACATAATCAAGGCAGAGTATGCGCTAAAGGACAAGTCCGAGGCCATAAATGTTATGACAAGGGAATACGAAGAGCTTGTCTTCGAGCCAAAAGTTAAACCATCCTATTTAAGAAAACTCAAGAAAATACAAAAAGAGCCGCTCGCAAATATAGGTAGCCTGAAGGATTTCAGAAAGAGGTACAGCATGGACTGAGGTGCTTTGGTGGGGGCCCCTTATTATCTAAAGGCCAGAAACCACGTAGACAAACTATTCGCAAAGATGGGAAAACGCGAGGGCCGCAATCTTGAAATAATCTATAAAAAGCTCGAGGAGGTGTGCCAGGACCCAAAAAAGTTTAAGCCCCTTGGTGCCCCGATGCAAAACTTAAGGAGGGTGCATGTGCTAAAGAGCTTTGTCATAATTTATTCTGTTGACGAGCCATCTCATACAGTATGGATTGAGGATTATGCACACCACGATGAAGTATACGGTTGAAATTTACAGGTTTTTCTAATGCAATATCTTTCGAAAATCAGTGGAATAGGGGGATTGCTAGACAAAACCCCCGAGTCGTTCATAGTCAACGAGATAACCGAGAATGGCACGATCCTAGAATCCGGAAGGGCGTACACGGCAGATGAACTCGGAATGAAGCAGGATGAGAGCGGCAAGTTCGCAATCTTTGTGCTGCAGAAGTACCAGTGGAACACGATACAGGCGCTGCAGACCGTAGGCAGGCGATTGGGCCGTGGAGTAAAATCTGTGGGCTATGCTGGGCTTAAGGACCGCCAATCGACCTCGACGCAGCTCGCAAGCCTCTTCGGTGCAGACAGCAAGAAGCTAGCAGAACTGAAGGCGAAGGACATTACGATAAACGGGGCATGGCAGTCAAGCAAGGGAGTTGAGATGGGTGAGCTCTTGGGCAACTCCTTTAGCGTGAAAATAAAGGATTGCAACCACACCGAGAGGGTTGATGAGATTGTCAAGGAACTTGACGGCAAGTTCCCCAACTACTTCGATGGCCAGAGGTTCGGCGCAAGGCTAAACAACTCGCGCGTAGGCGTTAAGATAATGCAGGGCGACATAGAGGGCGCTGCGATAGAGTTTCTGACCGCCACTTCTAATGAGAGAAACGAGGATGCCGTGAATGCCAGAAAGCAGCTTGCGCAGAATATGGATTTTGCAGAGGCGCTCGGGTACTTCCCAGGATACCTCAAGCTCGAGAGGACGGTTCTTTACTATCTATCCAAGGAGGGAAGGGACTTTGCAAAGGCTATGCGCTCTATACCTAGGGGCATTTCGATAATGTTCATACACGCAGTCGAGGCACTGGTGTTCAACTGCGCGCTGGAGATGATGGTAAAGGAGGAAAACTTCAAAGATGCAAAGCTTCACTGCGGCCTCAACTTCTACGGCTTCCCTGATGCCACAAGGGTCTCTGAAGAGGCTGCTGCACTGCCCATCCTCCCATTGATAGGCTATGAAACCAAGGAGGGCCATATCAGCGAATATGAGGAGGAGGTCTTAGACAAGCTTGGGATAAAGCCTGCGGACTTTAAGATAAGCAGCATGCCGGAACTTAGCATGCGCGGTGCATACAGGCCGGCGCTCTCCACCTTTAAGGATTTCTCAAGCACAGAGGCGGAGGGCTCGGTCAATGTGAGGTTCTCGCTGCCTTCGGGATCTTACGCTACAGTCTTCATCGGCGAGATCATCAAGGGCGAATCGCTGGACATGCACATGGTCGAGCCCAGATTGAAGCCTGCCTAAAAATGCCCAAAATGTTCGTCAGGAGACGGATAAAAATGGGGTGGAAAATCTGCGGGCGAAGGTATTTAACCTTAACGAACTAATTAATTAGTGAAGGGGAACATTATGGACGGAGACTCAAGTTAAATTGTGAGAAATTATTTCACTACTATCAGAGATAGTTTGTGATGTCCGTCTTTTGCAGGTTGCTACTTTCTACCAGATTTCTATATTGCAGTGAGTGCAGGTTATCGAACAACCTATAGCATAAATCGCCTATAAGAATTGATGTTATTATACTCGCGGTGAATCTAACACCTTTCACTTTATTTTCAAGATTTGCCATTGTGTTTTCTAACCAATCATTTTCTATAATTGGCATTATTAAGATTACACCATTTGGGTCTCGAATACTGCATGATAAAGCGTATTTGTTAATGGGATATTTTGTGTCTTTAACTACCTCGGCTCTGTAATAATTTCTCGTTTTTTCGAACTCAGTTCTTTGCAATACAGTCATTTCAACTATTGCGTTGTATTTTAATGGTAATTTTGTCATGTTGATAGTCGGCCTACTTATAATCTTTTTATTTTGCAAATCGAAATAGGAGTATCTAGAATTTCCATAATCAAGATTATGTTTTACGTCGATGTGCCTAAAGCTTTCTATAGAATTCAAATTTAGTTCTTTGAGTAATAGGTAATCTCTTAATTTAATATTTCGAGGTAGTGGTCGCGGATTATCTTTGGACCTGCGCCATACTCTTTCTTTCAACATGTCGAAAAATAGTTCTCTTATAGGAATAAAATTATAGAGATCTAGTGCTATCTTAATGTGCCACGTAAGTGTATAATTAGGAAGAGCATTTTTCACTATTCTATCCAATATCACATCCGTTATTCCCAAATCTTTATCTGCGATAATATACAGTAACAGGTCGTATTCACCTTTTAGTGTTGCACAGAATTGTATACTGGGTTCATTTTCAAAAG
>JAGWHG010000005.1:0-8424 GCA_028866975.1 Microcaldota archaeon
TTATAAACCTAATATACGATTTCGTTTATTACCAGATTGGCTGGCATTGCCCACACCTGCCCTTTAGAAGTGGTGTAGTTTTCAGGGTGTTAGTGTAGAAATAAGGGTCTGGACTCCGCGGGATTCGAACCCGCAACCTCCTGCATGCCATGCAGGCGCGCTACCGTTGCGCCAGGAGCCCAACGAACTGGATTTGCATTACACATATTTAAGTGCAGCGGAGCACTGCTAGGCGGTAATCAACAAAACGATTAAGCCGGCGACATCCAAAGGATATTGCCGCCCCTCAGAAGGATCGTTCCGACCTTAGTCTTGACGTTTCCCTCCTCGAGCTCCTCGGCGTTGTCTAGCACTATGTTCATGTGGATGTCAAATGCCGTCATCTTGCCGCGAATGTCCGTGCCGTTCTTCAGCCTTATCAGTATCTGCTGCCCTATCGACTTGTTCAGAAGATCGAATGGTCTTTCGTTCATAAGTTCACCAAAACAAAAATAAAATCAAGGTTGCATCCAAAACTAGCTTATTATTTCTTAGCCTTCTTCTCGCTGATCTTTGCAAGATCCTCCTTCTTTATCGCAAGGCTCACCGTTCCAGTTCCCAGGAGTATCTGCTTGCCTATGAGCACGTTTTCTGTTACGCCCCTCATGTCGTCCTTCTCTCCGAACGCCGCCGCATTGATCAGGTGCTTTACCGTTTCTTCGTAAGCTGCCCTCGCAAATATCGACTCCTTCTCGCCGCTCAGCCCCCTTCTTCCGACGTTCTTTATGCCGCCGCTGAAGGTCATTGCGTCTGCCAGAATGTATAGGTGCCTCTTGTCGACGTTGATTCCCTGCTCTCGAAGCACAATGTCGAGCTCCTTTGCAATCGTGTTCCTTGCCGCTTCCACTCCGAATGTCCGATACATCTCAAAGATGTCGTTCGTGTAAACTCTTGAAGTGTCGACGCCGTCGACCTGAAGTATTTGGCCGACGCTGCTGTTGTTGGTCACTATGTAGAATTCCTCTGTCTTCTTGTCCTGCTTTATGACGGCCCTTCCGGCATTTTCGATTCCATTGACCGTGAGCTTGCTGATGTGCACCGCCATCATCCTAATCTCCTTGGCCTTCTTTGTGTGCGTCTTTATCTGTATCGCATTGCCAGATACCGCAGACTCCGTCTTCATCAGCTTTTCTATCTTCGAAGCTATGCCCCTTGGCGTCAGCTCGTTTGCGTTCATCTTCTGCTCATCGAGCTTTATCGTTATTGTGCCTGTCGAGAAGTTCTCAAGCACCCTCCTTGCGACATCGCTGACCCGCACCTCGCTTATCTTCTTTACGATCTGCTCTGCCGTATCGAAGTCCTTTGCAGCCTTGCCCTTGAGGTAGATGTAGGAGAATGGCGTTGCCGGCTTTTTCCTTGTGTCGACTATCTCAACTAGCCTTGGAAGTCCGGATGTGGCGATCGATGATGCGACTCCTGCATAGTGGAACGATCGCAGGACCATCTGCGTTCCAGGCTCTCCTATCGATTGCGCTGCTATTACTCCCACTGGTTCTCCGGGCGTTACCAAGAATTCTTTCTTTACCATACTATCACTCCTCTGCAACCTCGACGAGCCCGACCTTCGTTGGGTCTATCGAATCCCCTCCATAGCTTGTCTGGACGATGTTTCCATGGACGTCCCTGACTGTCAGGTCCTTTTCGATCTGGTAGTCCTGCAGTGCGTTGATCAGCCTTCTCTGCAGATAACCGGACTTTGCGGTGAGCATCGCCTTGTAAACTACCGATGTCCTTGAACCAATCGCATGCATGTACATGTCGATCGGCTCGAATCCCATGAAGTAGCTCGACGTTACAAATCCCTTTGCAACTGGGCTTATGTCTCCGGGCTTTATGTGCGGAAGCACCCTGTTGGTGTAGTATCCTCTCTTGATCCTTCCTCCGGATGATGTGGCCTGCTGGCCCAAAAGCATGCTCATCTGCACAAGATTTAGTATGCTGCCTCTCGACCCTGCATTTACCATGGTGATTGCGTGGTTGCCTGGCGGGGTTGCCGTCACTATCTCCTCTCCTGCCTTCTCCCTTGCGCGATCGAGCTCTGCCATTATCATCTGCTCCAGCGACTGCTTGAGGGTGTATCCGATGAGCGCGTCGAGCTTTCTGTTCTTGTACTGCTCTATGAGCTCTGTGACCTTTCCGAACGTCTCTTTGAGTATCCTGTCCCTGCTCTGTGCGATCTTGTCGGTGATTAGGTATTCCCTAACTCCGACTGTTATTCCGTGCATTGTCGAGAACGCATAGCTGACCCTGCTTGCAACTGATATGAAGTTGCCCAGCACCTCGTTGCCATAGTCTGTTGAGAGCTTTGCAAGCAGCTTGCTGCCTGTTCCAAACGTTGCCTTTGACAAGTTGCCCTCGATGAGCTTGCCGTTCTTTATCTTGAGCACTCCCCTCTTTGTCTTCTGCTCGAAGTTGAAGCCCTTTGGCAGCAGCATGGAGAATACCTCCTTGCCGTCATACATCCCGCCCTTCCCTGCGCTCGGCAGCTCGTAGATGTGCGCCATGCTAAGAAGGTATGATACCTCGTCCTTGGAGAGCTGCATGCCGTCTTGAGTGAGCAGATACATCCCGGTTATGCCGTCCTCGTTGTTTGTTATGATCGCATCTCCGTTCCTCGGCGAGAATACCTGGTCGTTTACAGACATGAGGTATTCTGCCTCCGCCTGAGCCTCGAGCGTCTGGGGTATGTGCAAATTCATTTCGTCCCCGTCGAAGTCGGCGT
Source organism: Microcaldota archaeon (assembly GCA_028866975.1). Classification (GTDB taxonomy): domain Archaea; phylum Micrarchaeota; class Micrarchaeia; order Micrarchaeales; family CABMGC01; genus JAGWGI01. The sequence goes on from JAGWHG010000005.1 coordinate 2,762, forward strand.
TGTATGGATGGGTTGTGCAGTAGTTGAGCCTAAATGTCTTGCCAGGCAGCACCTTTATCTTGTGGGCCATGATAGAGACCCTGTGCAGCGAAGGCTGCCTGTTGAACAGCGCGATGTCTCCGTTTGTAACCTGCCTTTCGAGAATGTCACCGACCACTATTGCCTTGAGGACCTCCTCACGGTTTGTCTCGGTTATCCTCTTCCTCTTTCCATCCTTGCTTGTGACTCCCATGACCATCGGGTAGCTCGTCTTTGCTGCAAGCTCCTTTGCCTGATCTAGGTTCCATGCAGTTACGAAAAATGGTATCGTGAGCCTGCTTGCAACTTCGAACGGCACGCCGACCTCGTCTATGTTTATGTAAGGATCTACGGATATGACAGTCCTTGCGGAATAGTTTACCCTCTTTCCTGACAGGTTGTATCTGAATCTTCCCTCCTTGCCCTTGAGCCTCTGTGCAAGAGTCTTAAGAGCCCTGCCGCTCCTGTGCCTTGCAGGCGGAATTCCAGGCGTCTCGTTGTTGAAGTATGTGGTTACGTTGTACTGCAAAAGCTCCCAGAGGTCGTCGATGATAATCTGCGGCGCACCTGCGTTGATGTTCTGCTCGAGTCTTTGATTTATCCTCATTATGTCTACTAGCTTGTGCGTCAGATCGTCTTCGCTCCTCTCTCCGGATTCAAGGGTTATCGAAGGCCTTACGTTCACAGGCGGAACGAGCAGCGCAGAAAGTATAAGCCACTCCGGCCTGCTGGTCAGTGGGTCTATTCCTAGTGTCCTGAGGTCGTCGCTAGGCACCTTGGCCATGAAGTCCTTGATCTCATCGGGCTTGAGCCTAATGTCTCCGAAATAGAAGTATGTGGGTGATTCGAACTTGACTTTTTGCTGCACGGCAGAGCAGTGCGGGCACTTCTTTATGCTCTTGAGCTTTCTAAACAAAGTGTCTCGCTCGTCCATCCTCTCGCTCTCTGTCCCCATTATCACTCCCTCTCCTATCTCTGATTCGACGATGTTCTTTGCCTTTCCGCTGATCTCCCCTATCTGGTCCTCGTTGAGAAGTATCCTATGGCAGTTCTGGCATGTGGACTGAAGCATGAGGTAGACTACCTTTGAGAATTCCGAGTGCATGACCGGCCTTATGAGGTCTATGTGGCCGAAGTGCCCGGGGCAGACCTTTGCCCTTGCCCCGCAGGTCTTGCAGATGAGTCCCGGATCGATGACTCCAAGCCTTTGGTCGAGCAGACCGCCGTCGATCGGATAGCCGTCCTCGTTGTAAGTGTCAGGGACTGTCAGCTTTGCAACGCTCAGTCGCCTTATCTGGTCGACCGACAAGATTCCGAATTTTACATGGTCTATTGCTTCAGCTTGCATAATATCACTCCTTCATCTTTAGGGCCGGGAAGATGTGCATCGACTTTATTTCGTCGAGCAGCAGCTTGAATGCGTAGCTTATCTCGACCTCTGCTATCGATGTGCCGCCGCATATAGGGCACACTACCGTCCTCTTGATGTAATCGTAATAGCCGATGTTGCCGCAGCTCTTGCAGACAAGCACCGAAGCCTTGTCGCTTTGGTCGAGCAATCTCTCCTTGAGCAGAAGGCTCGCTCCGTATCCGACAAGCACGTCTCGTTCCATCTCTCCGAATCGCAATCCTCCCTGCCTTGCCTTTCCTTCGGTAGGCTGGTGGGTGAGTATCTGCACAGGACCTCTGCTTCTGACCTGCAGCTTGTTTGAGACCATGTGGTAGAGCCTGTTGTAGTAGACGACCCCGTTGAATATCTTTGCCCGAAACTTCCTTCCAGTTATTCCATCGTAGAGAACCTCGTCTCCGAACTTGTCGAATCCGTGCTCCTCTAAGATCTTTCCGTAATCCTCGATTCTCTTCGAACCCTTTTCGGCAAATGCTGTGCCGTCGATTATCTTCCCTGAGAGCGCCCCTGCCTTTCCTGCGATCTCCTCAAGCAGGTGCCCGAATGTGAGCCTGTTAGGCACTGAGTGCGGATTGAGCAGAAGGTCCGGTACTATTCCCTGCTCGTTGAACGGCATGTCCTCCTGCGGAACAATGTATGCTGCCACTCCCTTCTGGCCCTGCCTTGATGCGAACTTGTCTCCCTTCTCCGGAACCCTAAGGCTCTTTATTCGGACCTTGACGACCTTTGTAGCGCCGGTTGATTCTGTGAATATCACGCTGTCGACAATCCCCTTCTCTCCTGCCTTGAGCGTTGTTGAATCGTCCCTGATCTTTTCCTCAAGCCCTCCGGCGCTGATGCTTTCTTCTAAGAACCTAGGCGGTGCGACCTTGCCTATCAGAACGTCTCCTTCATCGACGATCGTTTCAGGCTCGATTATTCCGTCTTCGCTTAGCTTTGAATATGCGTGCTCTCCTAGGTAGCCTTCTGCGGTTGCAGGAGGTATCCTAAATATGTCCTTCTGTCCACCAGGGTACCTTCTCTCCTCGTCGCTGTACATCTTGTAGAACATGCTCCTGCCAAGTCCTCTGTCGACTGCGCCCTTGTTGAGCACTACGGCGTCTGCCATGTTGTAGCCGTAGTAAGTAGTGAGCGCGACCACGAAGTTCTGCCCGCTTGGGTGCTTTGGCATGTTTGCCGCCTGATAGACTGCGGTGGAAACGATCGGCTTTTGGGGGTAGAAGAGCAGGTATGATCTTGAATCGAACCTAAGATTGAAGTTCGTGGCGTAGAGTCCCTGAGCCTGCTTGATGAAGTTGGAAAGCATTGCGTGCCTTGCCGCGTTGTTGTGCTCCGGGAACGGCGAGGCGTTGAGCGTGAACCCAAATATCGAGGTCATGTCGACTTCTAGGTGCGTCGTGTCATTTGCGATCTCGTTCTCATGGAATACCACAAGAGCGTTCTCCTCCTCTTCGGCATCTAAGTACTCGATGATTCCGTGCCTGAGCAGGTATGCAAAGTCTATCTCCTTCTTTGCAAGCTTCTCGCGCAGCTCTGATGTGAACTTCGACTTGCCGTTCTCGACAATGATGTATGGCTTTCTGATTCTTCCGTTGTCGGTGTTGATGTGCACTGCATTGAGCCTCTTGACATATGAAACATTGACTTCCCCTGACAGCAGACCTGATCTCCTCGCCTTTCGCACCTCGTCCGAGTACGCCCTTCCGTCCTTAACGTAGCCAAGAATCTTTCCGTTGATGTACACGTAACACTTCTCGTTTATGCTCTTCTTTGCCATGCGATCAAATCTCTTCTATTTTTGCTATCTCACTTAGCTTTTGCTCTGTGAGCTTTTCATCCGCTCCGACTGTGACCCTTGCCATAACTGCGATGTACTTTGTGAGGCCTACTTCCTGGCCTTCGGGGGTTTCTGACGGGCAGATCTTGCCCCACTGCGTGCCGTGCACGTCCCTTGCCCTAAAGTGAGGGTGCTTCTTTGCCAGCGGCGACTTTATCCTCCTGAGATGAGTATAGGTGCTGATGAGATTTGTCCTGTCGAGTACCTGCGAGACTCCCGTCTGCCCTGCGACCCAAGTTCCTGTTCCCATCGCGTAGTTTATTTTCTCCGTTAGGGTGTCTGGGCTGATTATAGTCTGTATTGTCATCTTCCTTCCACGTGCGCTGGTCCTCTCTATTTGGTACTTAACGTCTTTGACAAAGAACCTAAATGCATAGGCAAAGAGCTCCTCCATAAGCTCGCCTGCGAACTTGACCCTCTTGTTTGCGTAGTGGTCCTTGTCGTCCTGCTTGACATACTTGTTTGAAACTAGCGATGCCTTCTTTGCCATCTCGATTAGGTATCTTGCCTTCTCCTTCCTTACGGCCGGATCCGTGCCGAGATGCGGCAGTAGATAAGTATCAATCTGCGTCTCTGCCCTCTTCTGCTGGTATTCTTTTGCCTGGCCTGGCGCTGCAAGCTTTCCGATTTCAAGGGCAGCTTCAGCCGGACCTAGGTCCTGTGCCTCGTTGACTTCTATGTTGAGAAGCATGTCGTTCTTGACCGCCTGAATGTCTGAGACTATCTCAATCATCTCCTTTGGCTGCATGCCAAGGGCCCTGAGCATCATGATAAATCCGATCGGCTTTGGCGCAGTCGGGAAGTTTACAGAGAAGTTGCCATGTGAGTCCCTGCTCACAACGCACCTTGCCCTAAATCCTGCAGCTGTTGAAAACACCTTGCTGACCGCCTCCGCCCCGCCCTTCTCCTTTGTCGTCATTATCCTGTTTGGCGCAAGGTCCTCAAGGCCGATGAGCACCCTCTCCGTTCCTTTTATTATGAAATATCCTCCAGGGTCCTCAGGGTCCTCTCCGTTCTCTTGAAGCTGCGACTTTGTCATGGTCTTCATGTGGCAGATGCTGCTTCGCAGCATGACCGGCAGCTCTCCTACGAAGACCTCTCCGTATGAGGCAGGCTTTTCTATCCCCCTCACCACTGGGACGAATTCGAGGAACATCGGAGCTGCGTATGTGAGGTTTCGAAGCCTTGCCTCGTTTGGCATGATGTTTCTCCTTGAGCTGTCAGCCTCGATTATCGATGGCTTGTCGAGCCTTATCCTTCCAAGCTTTAGGGAGAATCCTTCGACATTCGGCTCGATAGATGCCTGCTTGTCGACTATCTTTTGCAAGCCGAAATCGAGGAACCTATTGAAGCTCTCGATCTGGTGCTGCATCAATGAATTTGAATTTATGTACGCGTCGATAAGTTCGTTTCCCATCTAAAACACCTAACCTTCCACCACTACTCTGTAGTACTGGTACTTCTTGCCGCCGTCTTCTCTGCTGATCTTTACAATCTGGCCCGGCTTTGCCTTTCCGGCTAGAGCCGGATCTGTAGTGAATATCCTAGGCAGCTTCTCTGGGGTCGTCTTGAGCTCGTGAAGGTCCTTCTTTGCTTCGCTCTCTGATAGTATTTCGTGCTTTGGCACAAGGAGATTTTCATAAGATACGATGGATTGTTCCTTGTCCGGAGCCAAGAATTCACCTAAAGACAGCGATAACTCTAACCGAGGCTAGTTAAAGTTGTATAGTATATAAACGAAAAGGCTTATAAAAACTGCCCTTTGGGCCTGCACCCATACTACACGTGCCTATTCCTTTGCATAATAGAGCGCGGCGAAATACGCAAGATAGGCGAAGATGAAGCTGCCGCCCATCTGCGCAGAGAAAGAATTGTCAAGAAAACCAGACAGCACGAACAGAATTCCTCCTGCGATTGCAGAGACTACGGCAAAGAGGCCTATGATCGATGCTATTTTTGTTTCCTTGCTGCCGTTCCACGTAAAAGACATTGCAAGAACGGCTATCGCCAATGCGAGAATCAAAAACCCGTTGAGCATATGGATTATCAGCTCGGGCCCGACGCTTGCCACAGCCTGGAAAAATCCGAAATAGCCATTTACCTGCCCGCTCGGGAAGATGGCGAAGAGGTTTATCGCGTTGCCCAGCAGCCCTTGGAGTGTTATCAGCGCAATCAGCACTGTTATTGTAATGCGCAATTTCTTCATGCGCAATTTTGAGGTGCTAGGCATACGCGCCACCGCGATAAAGAGTAATAGCTCCGAAAGGGATATATAGCTCTGATTTTACTGATAGTTGTGTGATGTTGTGAACAGATCAGTCATTGTTTTTGCGCTCATACTGGTCGCACTTGGCGCGTTCGCATTCTTTAGCTATTACAACCCGACAGCAGGCGGAGGAG
>JAGWHG010000005.1:8434-22738 GCA_028866975.1 Microcaldota archaeon
CATCCACATCGGCGGTGCGACCTCCACCACCACGATAAGCGCACTCACCACGACCAACAGCACTTCTACAACCACAATCCAGCCGACAGGCAGCTGCCTTGCTTCCTCTACGAAGGTTCAGATATTCAACGGAAACTTCTCCACAGGGACATTCGTCGGGTGGAATGCGAGCGGCTCTGGCTTTGGCTCTGTGCCGGTAAACATAGTCTATGCCAACAGCCCAAATGTCAGCGGGTACTACAACCACACCTGGACAGGCTACAACGGCGATTTCTTTGCGAGCACTTACCACGGAGGCTTTGGGATACAGCCGGGCAATCTCACATCTCTGCCTTTCCAAGTCACGGAGCCTTATCTGAACTTTAGGATAATATCGCCAGACTACCAACTCATATACGTCCAGGTGGTCAAGGCGGGCACCAACGTGCCGCTCATTACGACGCACTACAACACATGGATAGCGGGCAACCCCTACCCTACAAGCCAATTTCTAAATGCAAGCATGCCGCTCTCGGTTGCGATATGCCAAAACGTCAGCATAAAGGTCGTTGCGCAGGCCCTCGGCGGCTACATAAATTCTAGGAACTATATAGCAATAGGCGACTTCTATCTCAGCAAGGTGCCGATTGCAACTCCGGGAATAATTGTCAACCAGACGATATCCGGCTAGGTGCTTGATTGCAGCTCTACAACACCATTTCAAGAAAGGTGGAGAAGTTTGCGCCCATCGAAGATAGGCAGGTCACTATGTATGCCTGCGGGCCTACCGTCTACAGCGCGCCGCACATCGGCAACATGCGCGCCTATCTCAACCAGGATGTTTTGAAGCGATCGCTTCTTCACGATGGCTACAAAATCAAGCATGTCGTCAACATAACCGACGTCGGCCATCTTGTCGGCGATGCAAACCTCGGCGAGGACAAGGTCAAGCTCGCAGCAGAGCGCGAGCACAAGACGGCAAGGCAGGTCGCAGATTTTTACACCGACGCTTTTATCAGCGACATCGAGAGGCTCAATGTGCTAAAGCCCGATGTCATGCCCCGCGCCACAATGCATGTGAAGGAGATGCTAGACCTGATAGGGACGCTCGATGGAGACGGCTACTTATACACAGTGCCGACAGGTGTTTATTTTGACACGTCAAAATTCAGAAACTACGGCAAGCTCTCCGGCATGGATTTCGAGCGGCTCAACAAGTACCTCAAGGCAGGGGCTCGGGTCGAGCGCGCATCGGGGCTTAGGAACATAACGGATTTCGCGGTTTGGCGCTTTAGGAAGAAGGCATCCGATGACGAGATGGTCTGGGAATCGAAATGGGGAGAGGGGTTCCCCGGCTGGCACATAGAGTGCAGCGCTATGAGCATGAAGTACCTCGGCAGCACGCTAGACATTCACTGCGGCGGCATAGACCACATACCTATCCACCACACCAACGAGATAGCCCAGTCGGAATCTGCGACGAAGGAGAAGTTTGTCAACTACTGGTTCCACAACAACTTCCTCACAGTTGACGGCAAGAAGATGGCAAAGTCTCTGGGCAACGTCTACACCTTAAACGACATAGTCGCAAAGGGCTTCTCTCCGATGGCATTTAGATACATCATAATATCTGCGCACTACAGGACCAAGCTCAACTTCACCTTGCACGCGCTTGAAAATGTTGCAATAACCCTAAAATCGATTTACTCTTTCCTTGGAAGGCTTTGTGAATGCGATTCTGCAAAGAATGCGCCGAACCACGAGGAGTTTATGAAATCTGTGGAGGATGCAGCCGAGAAGTTCTTCGATGAGATAAACAATGATCTAAACGTGCCAAGCGCACTATCCGCAATGCACGCCCTGATAAAAAATGCCAACAAGAGGATGGAGGGCGCATGGCTCAGCAAGTCTGAGGCAAAGGCGGTTGCGGATGCTATGATGGATTTCGATGGCATACTTGGACTCAACTTCGAAAAGCACATGCGCGCAAAGAAAGGGATGGATGATGAAGTCAAAGAGCTTGTTGAGGAGAGGGAGGCCGCGAGGATAAAAAAGGATTTTGCCAGGGCCGATGCGATAAGGAGCCTGCTTAAGGAGAAGTTCGGAGTGGTACTGGAGGACACTAAATCTGGAATAAGGTGGCACAAGGAGAGATGATTATGCAGCAACGTTCTCGTTCTGCTCTTTCTTTGCCTCCTGCTCTATTATCGGCTCGTTTGCCTGCTCTTCCTCCGATGGCTTTCGTCCGCCGCGCTTCTGCTGCTTTTGCATCTTTGCGTTGGCAAAAAGTATCTCGAGCTTGTCCTCGCCTGTGAGATCGATCCAGCTCTTTATGTAGACCGAGATGTTCTTGAGCGGCTTTGTGTAGCGGTCGGTGAATGAGTATGCATTGCCCTCGTGCTTGAGTATCCCGACATTGACGCCGAAGTCTAGGTATCTCTTCCATGTGGCAAGAGGCAGGTCCTTGCTGCAGTCCTTGAGCCTCAATTCGCCCTTCTTCTTAACTTCAGATAGCGCGCGAGCGAACCTGTACGCCTTAGTCTCGTTCTCAAAATAAATCTTTGCAACCTCCTTTACGTTGGGGTTCTTTAGCTTCTCTCGCAGAGGTGCGTCTTCGTACTCCCAATACTTTATGCCCAACCGATCGCCAAGAATATGGAACATCACAGATTATTAATCTTTTTGATACACCAATGTAAGGACGTCCTCATCCGAGAGGATGTGGTCCTTGCCGACTTTCTGGTTTCCGAACTTTGCGCTTTTCCCGGTCACATAGGCATATTTGAGGCTCTTTGCTATGTCTGTGTGCAGCTTCTTTGCGGTATCGAGCACACTGCTGCCCTCGCTCATGATGATCGGCTTCTTGTAGTCTGCCGGACCGTCCTTGGGCTTGAGATAGACCCGACAGAAGCGCAGCGCCTTGAATATTCCCTCCTTTAGCTCGTCTATGTTGCGGTTCTTGAGCGCGCTTATCGGTATCACCCTCATTTTAGTTTTTGCCTCCATCTCTGCCTTGACCTTCTGATAATTCTCGTTGACATCGATCTTGTTGAGCGCGACTATCGCCCGAAGGTAGATGTCATTGCCAGCCAGCGCGTCTATCACCTCTTCCTCGCTTGAATCGGTGTCGAAGTGCACAATGCCGTTGTAGATTCCAAATTCGTTGAGTATCTTGGCCACAATGTTCTTGTCGGGAATCTTATAGCCCTTGTTCTCGATCTTTACGCCTCCGGAATTGAGCTTCTCCACCCTTATTCCTGGCCTCTCCCTTCCGGCGTGAATGCCTAGGTCGCCGAGCTCCTTTATCAGCGTGTAGAGATTGTGCGGATTTGCGGCATCGATGACAAAGAGCACCATATCGGCAGTTCGAATCGCGCTGGAGATCTGTGCGCCTCCGCCCCTTCCTATGTGCGCTCCCTCGATAAGTCCCGGAAGGTCGAACACCTGTATGCCTGCGCCCTTGTATTCGAGCATTCCGGGTATCGCATCAAGCGTCGTGAATGCATAGTCTGCAACCTTAGATTCCACATTGGTCAGCAGTTTGAGCAGCGACGACTTTCCAGCATTTGGGAATCCGACCAGTGCGATTGTGGCGTCGCCGGTCTTCTTTACCGTGAAGCCCTTGCCCTTTTTCTTCTTGCGCTCGCTCATCTTCTTTTTTATGTTTGCGATCTTTGCCCGCAGAAGGCCGAGGTGCTTGTTGGTCGCCTTGTTATAGCTGGTCTTTGAGTATTCCTTTTCCAGTTCTTCAAGCTTGGACTTGAGCACCTCTTTGTCGGCCATAGGATCAGTCTACATCTTGGGCATGAACTTTGAGAGCCTTCTCTTCATGTCGCGATCGTTCTGGAAAGCGTTCATCATCTTCTTCATGTTTGCAAAATCCTTGAGCAATCCGCGCACGTCCTGCTCCTTTGTCCCGCTGCCAATCGCGACCCTCTTTATCCTGTTCGAATCGTGCATGAGCCTCTCGTTCATCCTCTCCTCTTTTGTCATCGACCCGATGATCGACTTGTACTTTTTGAGCTTCTCCTCGCTCTCCTCAAGCGCGCCCTTTGGCATGTCGGCGATCCCAAGCATGCCCATCACGTTCTTGAGCGGGCCCATCTTTGACATCGCCTTGAGCTGCGTGTAGAACGTATCGAAGTTGAGCTCCTGGATCTGCATCTCTTCAGGCTTGATGTTTGCCTCCTTGACCGCTTCCTGCACGTGCGCAACAAGTGACTCAATGTCTGGGATTCCGAGCAGCCTGCCGACGAATTTGCGCGAGTCGTAGAGCTCGATATTGTTCATCTTCTCTCCCGTTCCTACGAAGCCGATGTTGACATTTGCTGCGTTGACCGCGCTGAGAGCTCCTCCTCCTTTTCCAGAGCCGTCAATCTTTGTTACGATTACTCCAGTGAGCTTGACTGCTTCATCGAACTCCTTGGCCTGCCTTCCCGCCACCTGCCCGATGTCTGCGCTTATGACCAGTATCTTCTCATCAGGCTTTGCCTGATCGTTTATCGCCTTGAGCTCGACTATCAGCTCCTTGTCCAGTGCGTTCCTGCCGCTGGAGTCGAATATTATGACCTTCTTGTCCTTTAGCGCAGCTAATCCTTCCTTTACGATCTTTGCGACGTTCCTCTCGCCTTTTATCCCGAAGAACCCCACGCCCGCCTGCTTTGCAAGCGTCTCGAGCTGCTCATAGGCAGCCGGCCTTGATACGTCGCAGCAAACCACTGCGCTGCTCAGCCGCCTGTCCTGGTAGAACTTTGCAATCTTGGCAGACGTTGTCGTCTTTCCAGAGCCGTAAAGTCCGAGAAGAAGGATGCGCTTTGGCAACATCTCCGGCTCGTATTTTTTGCCCATCAGCTTTACGAGCTCCTCGTAGACGAGGTTAGTTATGTAGTCCTTGGGCGTCACTGCGTCCGGCAGCTTTGAGCGCAGCGCTGCATCCTCGATCTTCTTTGTAAGGGCAAGAACTAGGCTTACTTCCACGTCCGATCCGAGCAGCGCTTTCTGCAGCTCCTTGTTGAACTCCTTTATCGCCTTGGCATCGATTATCGTCGCTCCGCTGAGCCTTGCAATCGCCTTCCTAAGACCCTCTCCTAAATCCATTGAAACGACCAAAAAGAAGCTATTTAATATTAAATCTTAACGAATATATACCGTAGTTATGGGTTCATAGCTCAGCCTGGTTAGAGCGCTGGTCTTATAAGCCAGATGTCATGGGTTCAAATCCCATTGGACCCATCTTTCCTATCCGCTCCAAACACGGAACGCGTTTGCTACCCCCAATCCTGCCTTTTCCAGTACCTACCGTACTTCATGCCATACTTGATCCCCCAAGACGCCCAGGAGGCTGCGAGTATCGCCATGGCAACTAGTATCGATACCAGCATTATCGCTATGTTCTGATAGGGGTTGAAATTGCCTGCATAAAATATCAGCCAGAGCACAATGAATATCAGCCACCCAAATGCAACAAGGATGGAGATCGATACCCTGAGCCCGAATCCCGGGGTCTCCATCGGCAGCGGCACGCGTTTTTCGTTTCTTGGCATTTCATCACGATCTAAGTGTCATATCCCAATTACCTGCAATCCGTAATTCTCTATCTGCTTGCGGTTGTAGAACTTCATCTCCCTAAGCTTTGCGACATACTTGACCTTCTTTTGGATCTTCCTTCCCGTATATACCTTTTTCTTAGGGTCCCACTCCCTTAGCACCAAAACGTCTCCCGGCTTGCACCTAAAGTCTGCAAGCCTTACCTCAAAGCTCTTCTTTTTGCTCTTGACATCCTTGAAATATCTGGGCCAGATCTTCTTCTCGATTTTCATAATTTTTGTGCAACGCTAAAAAATATAAGCCGTGCGCCCAAATACGTATCATGCCGAAGGACTCTTTTGCCAAGGAGGTTGCAGCGGATAGGATGCATAGGCTCTTTGATCTTGCGCAGCAGAGAACCGAGAAAGACGATGGCGCCTCGCGAAAGCTTGCGAAGCGATACATTAGAATCGCCAAGGAGATCAGCTCGCACTACAAGGTGAGCATGCCAAAGCAGATCAAGGAAAGGATATGCAGGAAATGCGGCAATGTGCTTATCCCGGGATTGAATTGCAGGGTAAGGCTTGCAAGCTCGAAAGGATACGCTGCGTACATTTGCGAGTGCGGCACAGAGCGCCACGTCTTTTACAAGTGACTACTTCACGCCCATCTTCTCGAGCATCGTATTGAGGAACTGCTCCATTGCCGCGTTGCTCTTGGCGGTCAGCAGGTGCTTGTCGTATTGCATCTCGTTTTGCGATTCCTTGCCCCTATAGATCCTTATCAGTCTGGATATCTCGTCGTCCTTTGGCGCGGATATCGCCCTGTCGGATATGACGTTTGCCCTTGCTACAACTTTTACGGAGTTGCCCATTGCCCCGACGATCTTGTTGTTGGTTATGAAATCCTTGATGAGGTCCAAAAGCGGGCGGAAATCGTTGAGCTTGTATGTGTCGACTCCGGGGCCGTCCGCCAATATGAGCGCATCGAAACCCTCAGATGTGAGTTTTGTCGCGTTGAGCTCCGGCTTGTATACTGCGCCATGGGCGCCTACGCACTCTCTTAGGTCCTTGGTGTAGCTGGCTATCACGGGCTTTACCCCCCATTTGCCAAGGATTAGAATCGACATCTTTACCGTCTCGTCGCGAAAGTCCTTTGGAGGTACGATTATGAGCGCTTTCATCAAAAGGGGTTTGCGCGCGCTAAACTAAATATTTTTCTAGAGGTTCGGCTGCTGTGCGACCTGCCCTTTCCCAAAGCGGCGCCTTGCAAGGAAGTAGGAAGCGGCTATTATCGCAGCGACAATACCGAAAGTTGCGAAGTCCAGAGCCGATACGAAGAGGGCGTTTGCACCAGATCCGCTTCTTGCGTTCATCTGCTCGGTTATCCCAAAGTACGATGCGGTGCCATTGACATAGCCGTACGGCACATTTTCCAGTGTGACTGTGCCGTTCTGCCCGGTGTAGGATGTGAGTGTGCTGCTGTTGGAGAAGCGCAGATTTACTGTTGAGTTCACAGGGATGCCGAATATGTCCCTTGCGCTTATGCTGACCTTATATACCGGCAGCGTTACGCTGACGACTCCTGGCGAGATGACAGTGAAGTTGAAGCCCGAGAGCATCTTGACCCCTTTGTAGTACGCGTATGAAACCTGGTACTGCGCGTCGCCAAAGAAGAATGTGTTGTTTATCGCATTGCCGTTGATGTAAAGCGTTGCGTTGCTTATCTTCCCCCCATACGCATTAAGCGGCTGGAAGCTCTCCAGATACATGTTCCTGAACTGCGCTGTAAGCAGAATCGGGCCCAAGACGCGCTCTTGTATTGTTGTGTTTGTGTTGCCATTGCTCCACTGATAGAATGCAAGTTTGGTTGTTGAGTTGATTTGCATCGGGCTTGAGGTTAGCGATATTGTTGCTGTGGAATTTTCGTTGTACCATCCGGCTCCGCTGATGCTGCCGTACTTTGACTGAACGCTTACCAGGTACTGGGTGTTCCAGTTCGCATTTATGTAGCCTGGGCTGTTTAGCGCAATTGAACCAAGAGGTTTGCTGTTGGCGTTGCTCCAATCAGAGAACACTGCTCTGGAGGTTGCGCTGGTCAATACAGTCGAGTTGTAAACCCCGTAGTTTGCAGTGCTGCCAGCGGCGTACCAGCCAGTGCCGTAAGTGCTCCCATATGGGGAGGATACGTTTAGGAAGTACTGCACCTGCCACTGCGCCGTCTCTGTTATGTTGCCATTCATCTGCACAGAAGTTGCATTCTGAGCGCCGCTGTACGATCCGACGCCTGTCCCCTTCCAGCCCATAAACACCGCGCGGGTCCCCTGCGCGAGCTGCACGACGCTTGGAGAGGAGATGCCTATTTTCGAATACGCGATGTACTCGGAGCTGCTGTTGTTTGCGTACTGCGAGTTGATCTTGAGATGGTATCCGAGGCTCCATAGCACTGTGCCGTTCTTCGGGTCCTGCAGGCCAGAGCCGACCTGGAAATAATTTACCCTGCTGTCTACCTCGTGCACGCCGTACGGATTGATCAGCCCTTTGCTGCTCCCAACCCCATAGCCAATGTATACTGTGCCCTGCGACACCGGCTCAAAGCCTCCGGACTTGTATGCTGATAGGTTTGTGAAAGCAACATGCGGCAGCTGGTCGCCAATGCCTGTCGTGTTTGCAACTTCCCCGAATGCCACCGGCGTCGAGCCGCCGGAAAATGAGGAGCCTAGGTTAATATTGCCCAAGACATTGCCGTCCATATCAAATACCCAATTTCCCCCGCCATTGGAATAGAATGAATATGTGTGCATGGTGCCGTTGGCCCCTGCCGACCCGTCGGGACCTATTGCGCCCAAAAATCCGCCGTTGAAGCCTGCAGGGAAATACTCGTAGAACCACTGCGCATCCCCTGCATTGAGCTGCTCATAGCTGCCGCAGCCCGAAGCCTGAGTGCACAGCGCCGGATACAGGCCGCTCTCATTCTCAATCACATAGCCTGCCTGCAAAAATGCGCCGTTGTCGAGGGTCTCTCCGACCCAATAGCCCAGGGAACCAGAGCCCACCAGCTGCGGCGTTATTGTCTGTATGCTCACAGCTGCGCCGCTGTTCTGCGCAGACTCGCTGCCGCCCCTTGCCCCGAACTGGAACCAGTACTGCGCGTTCGCAGAGCCCGCTAGCATCGTAATGGCTAGGATTGCCGATGCAAATGCGTAAGCGTCATATCTTCTCATAGTCAAGACCGAGCTCGTCGAGCTTTGTGATAACCCTATCCTTTGTATTCGCATTTATACTTTTCCACTCTATCACCGCAAGGTCTGGCTTTTGCTTTGACCTCTCCATCGCCTGCTCAAGCATGTGTAGGTTGTCAGTGCCGTCCATATTCACTATCGCATGCTTTGGCATTATGTGAGAGAATGCATAGTGCTTGTCCAGCGCAAGTGAATTGAACTTGCGGGGGTAGTGGCCGCCGCCGATGCCGATTGCCACCTTGCCAAAAACCATGTTCTTGCCCTCTGGTATTGCAGACCAGACAGAGTCTGCGAGCCTGTGGGAGAGCTCTCTGTTGTTTATCGTTGCATCATCGCCGCCGAGCTCAACGAAGAGCGAGGGCGTCCTCAGTAGCGGGCCGTGGTGCGTCGCCTCATAGGTTCTCTCAATGCCTTCGGCATCCATCATGTTGATGCGGTTTAGCATTGCAAGCATCTCGACAGGAGCTGCTGTTGACAGCTCATGCGGCCGGCCGCCAGCTGTTGCAGATTCGCCCCAGTTGCCAAGCGAATGCACAGTTAAGGATGGCACGCCGTTTGCGCTCTTGTGCTTGCTAAGGAAGTATGCCACATCGAAATTAAAGGCGTCGATCGCTTCGGCATGTATCAGCGGAGTTTCTATTGTGCATAGTATAATGCCGACCGTCTTCCAGCACTCCTTTCCATTGAGCGAAGACTTCCTAAAGCCATACTCTTCAATCAGGTGCTCTGCCATGTTATTTGAGGCAATGTCAGCCCTCGAAGATACAATCCCTATCATGCACTTAGCCAATCTCTTTATACCTTGCTTATTTATTTATAGCGTGCATCGATGAAACATATACAGTCATCGGTAGAATTCCTTCTCACCTACGCATGGGCGTTCCTTAGCATTGCGGTGTTCTTGGCATTCATCCTGCTTTTTGTCACCAGCGGAAACCCTGCGAGCTACAACACTGCCTCTTGCTACATCTCCCCTGGTTTCACCTGCGTCACTGCGCTGTTCTCTGTGAATTCGCTGGGCTCTAAGTTTACCGTGGTGTTCGTAAACAACATAGGACAGGCGGTTACCTTCCCGCTCAATGCCCTGACGGTCTATCCCACGTACAGCGGCACCAGCTACTTTGGAAACTGCCTTCCTGCTAACGCGCCGAAAGGCGCAACGGTGATCTGCAATTCCACCATTGCATCTAGGATAGGCTCTGTCGGCCAGCAGGTAAACCCGAAGTTCACAGTAAACTATGAACTGTGTTCACCGAGCTGCGCCTATCCTGTCGTATCGACCAATACGATAAACACCACAGGATTTGGCACCCTGCAGATTTCGCCGCAGACTGCAACGGTCATAGACAACGTTACGCTGCTTGACAGCCCGACTAATGGCAACGTTCTGATCAACGGAGTGGCATATCCGCACAATGCGATAGTATTTTTCATCAACAACCTCGGCTACAGTGCGTATGCACTTCCACCTAACTCGATGTACACGTTCAACAGCTGGATAGCGACAGGGGGAGTCGCACTAACTTCCACTTCTGCCCAAAGCGTGACGGCGACTGCAACAGCGCGCGGAACACTGACTGCAACCTTTGTTACAACGACTGTCTTAAGTACCACATCTACGACAACTGCATCGAGCACTACATCTATACAAACTACATCCACAAGCACTACAACTACAACGTCGACATCGACGACTTCGACATCATCTACTTCTACGACATCTACGACTTCGACATCAACAACTTCGACAACATCGAGTACGACTAGTAGCACCTCGACAACAATAGAATACAGTTTTTGCATTGGCGGAAATAATGGCGCAGGGTATATAGGAAATACTTACTCCACAACATTGTCAAGTAGTGGTATCACCGCATGGATATCCAACACAGCCATATCACTGGGATCTGCTCCGACATGTGCGTACTCGTCAGGCTACGTATACTGTACAGGACTATATAATGGGGGCTTTACTCCATATTCTTACTATGCGCCAGTTTCACCATCTGGAATTGGCACATGGTCATCTACAACTTCCTATCCACTCTCAGTATACATGGCGAGCGACTGCCTTTCTTCAAACGGGTATATCTACTGTATAGGGGGAGAGAACGCTGGAGGTAACCATGCAAATATATATTACGCTCCTCTTTCGTCATCTGGTATAGGCACTTGGACTGCAACGACCTCTTATCCTGTTGGCATCTACGCAACTAGCTGCGCAGTCTCTGGATCGTACATATACTGCGTAGCGGGTACATATGGCAATCCGGCATATTATGCAACAATATCGAGCGGGGGCATAGGGGCTTGGACGGCAACTACTAGTTACCCGCTTTCAGTTTATTACGACTCGTGCAATATTTATAATGGCTATATCTATTGCGTCAATGGCTACCCTATGACTCATGTCACATACTACGCTGCTGTTTCATCTTCGGGCATAGGGGCTTGGACGGCAACTACCTCTTATCCACTCACAGTACTCACTACGTGCAATATTTATAATGGCTATTTATACTGCGTCGGAGGCTCAACAACTGGGGCAGATGCAGCAGGAGTATCAAATGTCTATTATGCCCCGGTTTCATCTAGTGGAATAGGGGCATGGACGGCGACCACATCGTATCCTTCGGCCATAGCCTTAACCAGCTGCATTAAGTATACTTAAAGAGTGTGCATTCATTTCATAAATCCATTTGCAAGCTCTGTCGTGGCAATTGGGTTAGCCTTAATGTCAGAATGCGATTACATAGCTGCAACTATCTGCCCTATTGCGCCATTGTCAGAAATACTATCTTGCGCAATTTCTGTTGCTTGGATTGCTTGAATCCAGTCCCGTATGCGACGAGGCAGAGGGACATTTGTAACGAACTGACTTTAGAGATAGTGACCCAGAATGAGAAGTCTGGACAGAGAGGTAGGAATAGTTTACTTGTATATCGACTGGTACTTGACGCCGTTGTCGTCAATGATGTGTATGCATTCTCCTTCGCACTCAATTAAGCATGCCTGGCAGAGAATGCACGCGCTGCCGTTGACTGCGACGGACTTCTGCGTATAATGAGTATGTCCGTCCTGAAGGTTCGCAAACTTTGCGTGGACCTCAGGGTCGTGCGTTCCTTTCCACTTCATCTCCTCTGGCGCGTTGTCCCGATTGACATCCTGCTCCAGCGGTACCATCTCGAACACTGCCACAGGGCAGACGTCCTTGCAGTGATCGCATCCTGTGCACTTCGGCTTGTCTACGTAAACGTCCATGATTTTCTCCTCTACGAATTGTATTCTTCGCTAAAATATTAAAAGGGTTGCCTAACTTTTGGCTAGGCAACGAAAAGCTTACTGGGATTAGCCGAACAAGCTTGCGAGTCCGCTTGCAGCTTCCTCTTCGCTCTTCTTCTCTTCCTCCTTTGGCTTCTCCTTCTTTCCTTCGTGCGCAGCTCCAGCAGCTGGTGCCGGTGCCGCCGCCTGGACGTTCTGGGCGTTCTTTATTATGTCCTTTATGTTGACGCCCTTGAGGGATTCAACAATCGCCTTGGCTCTCGCCTCGTCCGGGGACATGCCCGCAGCCTTGACAACGCTCTTGAGGTTGTCCTCGCTTATCTCCTTTCCAGCCGCATCAAGCAAGAGTGCAGCATATATGTATTCCATTCATTTCACCTTAAGCGTCAATTTCGTGCAACCTTTTGTTCCCAAACGGGTGAAGCTGCGAAACCGTGTTGCACTCCTTGCAGTTTTTGCAGCCCGAACCGACTATGAACTCTCCTTCATCGACCATGCATCCGCATCTGAGCATCTCTGTCATATCACTCACTTACGCAGCAGGCGCGGCATCTGCCGCCGGGGCCTCTGGCACGTTGCTGGAAACTCCAATCGCCGCCAGCACCGCATCAGCGATGAGCTTCTCGACGATTCCAGGCTCGTAGCTCTTCGTCGCAAGGCCAAGGCCGAGCGCTGCGAAGTAGCCCCTCTTCACGAGCTTTTCAACGTTGTACTGTGTTACGTATCCTATGTTTGTCGTTATTGCGTCAGCTGCGCTGAACCCTTGCGCTATCTGCGTCGTTACCAGCGCAGGCGTTATGCCAAACACGTCCTTTGCTATGAAGAGATTGTTGTCTATCGCAGCTTCTAGCGATGCTGATGCCTCAAACGGCTTTACGCCGAGCATCGTGAGCGCCTTTGCGACTGCGAGCGTTATCTTTGCGCCCTTTGCAACCAGCGTCTTGCTCTTTGCTATCACAACCTTTCCTTTCTGTATCTGAACATCGATTCCCGCCGCCTTGAGATCCGTCACCGCCTGTCCAGGAGGTATCGTGGTTTCTCCTGCCTCAATGTCTAGGTCCTTTGGAGAGATCTGATTCGGCTTTGCAGCCAGCTGCAGCTTGTTTGAACTTATGATGTTGTGTATCTCGAAGGCGTTCTTGTTCGAAAGTATGAGTGCGATGTTTTTGTCAACCAAAGGCTTGAGCTTTTCGAGCCTTGCATCCCCCTCCATCGCCTTGAGGACCAGGCTCTTTCTTGCTATGATTACCTTTGTGTCAGGCTTGAGCTTGTTTCGTACCTTTTGCAGCAGCCTATCAGGCACTGCGCTGAGCGGAAGCACGCCTACGACCTTGTGCGCTGCTATGTCCTTTTTGAGCTTCTTTGCGTATTCGATCTTCTGCGCTTTAAGCATTGCCATTACATCACCTTCAGCGGCTTGCTCATGCTGAGCTTGAGGTACGCTGATTTCAATCTGTTCTGCCCGACCTTCTTTGTGACCGTTCCGATCACTTCGTTCATGTTCTCATAGAGCTTCTTTGGCTCTATGTCCTCGCTGCCAATCACGCAGTGTATCGTAGGGAGGTTCTTGCCCTTCGTTCGAATCGTTATCCTCTTTGTCATCTCGTTTGCAACGTTTTGCAGCGGGCCTATGAGCGGCTTTGGCATCCTGTTGCGAGGACCTAGGAACTGACCCATGAACCTGGCGATGTTCGGCATCAGGCTCTGCTGGGCAACCAGATCGTAACTTAGAAGCGAGTTCATCTTTGCCGAGTCCTGCGCCATGGTGGCAAGTGCATTGCCATCGAAGACCTCGATTCCGAGCTTTGCGGCGTTGTCTACTATCGCCTTGTCGGTTGCAAACACTCCGAGCTTCTTCACCTTGCCCTTGCCGTGCGGCAAGTTGACGTCCAAGTTGAGCTTGTTGTCCTGCTTGTTGAAGTCTATGCCCTTGAAGTTGATCGCAAGCTCGACTGACTGCTTGAACTTGCGCTTGCCCTTGTTCTCATCGATGAACTTGGTAAACTCCTCTATCTTGACTTGTTCTGCCATATTTAACCCCTCCTAATGCCGATGCATTAGTAACTTACGGGAAAAATAGCTTTTCAGCTGAAATCTATTGTGTTCTGAAGATATAAAAAGCTGACGGCTCAGCTGGGGAATTGAGAAAAATAAAAAAGAAAAAGAAAGAAAAAAGGCAATTACTTCTTGCCAATCTTCTTGACCGAAGTGTAGATCACAACCAGGCCTATTATGACCAAAATTATGCCCGCATATTCGGCAATATTGGCATTAAA